>JAYVVD010000079.1:0-5604 GCA_043787295.1 Ferruginibacter sp.
ACTTCCAGCTTGCCTTCGGTTTCATCAACAACGACGATGCAAAAATGATGTAATAAAAAAACATCCACACATCTAAAAATATGAAGAATGGCAACAAATCATTTTCACCAAATTGTTTCATTGTTTTACCATAAATAAAAGCCTGTATCAAAACAAATCCAAACAAAATGGCAAGACTTATTTCCCAGTCATATAAAAAAGCAGCAGCTATAAATGCAGGGTAAAATAAAAATTGAGAAAATGCATATATGCCCAGTAATAACTTGTGCATCGGGCGGTAATATTTAGATGTTGTATAATGCCTGTTTTTTTGTTTTTTCCATTGCATAAAACTTTCAGGTGCGTTGCTTAAAGTAAAACTTTCCTTATCTAAATTTATCTTTACATTTTTATTTGTGGCAGCTATGTTTATGAAAAGATCATCATCACCGCCCGGTATATTATTGTGTGCACTAAAACCTTTGTGGCGGTAAAAAATTGCTTTTTTGTAAGATAAGTTTCTGCCAACTCCCATATAAGTTGTGCCTGCCAATGCATAACTCATGTATTGCAATGCACTATGGTAGGTTTCCCACCTTATTAATTTATTCAAAAATGTTTTGTTTTTATGATATGCGCCGTAGCCTAAAACTATTTCAGTTTCGTCGTCATACACATTCTGCATACTATTTATCCAGTTTTCGCTGGCGGGTACACAATCCGCATCTGTCAGTAAAACAATTTCATACTTCGCTGTTTTTATACCAATGCTTAATGGGAATTTTTTCCCTGGTATCATCTTCGCTTCCTGCGTAAGTTCAACCACATGCATTTGTCTAAATTCTTTTTTTATTTCTTCCAGAAGGTATTTTGTTTCGTCATAAGAGTTATCATTTACGACAATTATTTCGTGGGTACTGTTATATTTTTGAACAAGCACACCCGGTAAATTTTTTGCAAGGTTTGCAGCTTCGTCCCTTGCACATATCACTACACTTACAGCATTCGTTCTAAAAATTGATTTTATTTTTACTTTATAAAGTCCCAGCCTTGCAAAAAAAAAGAGAAAATAAAACAACCTGATAAAAACTAAAACGCAGAAAAAAATAAAAAGTAACAGTTGCCACTGCATCAGCAATTTGGAAAAACTCATAACCGCAAAAATAGCTTTAAATGTTTAATTGTTTTATTGCTTAATTGTTCTATTGTTGCATTTTTGCAAAAAGCAATTTATTCCTTCTACATATTATGGCGGCATTACAATTTAATTTACAACATACTGATAACCTTACCAAGGCACGTGCTGGTGTAATTACTACAGATCATGGCACTATACAAACACCTATTTTTATGCCGGTAGGTACATTAGGTACAGTAAAAGCAGTAACACAGCAACAATTGAAAGATGAAGTAAAAGCGCAAATAATTCTTGGCAATACTTATCATTTATATTTAAGGCCTGGCCTTAAAGTTTTGGAGGCTGCCGGCGGACTACATAAATTTAATGGCTGGGACAAACCAATACTTACAGACAGTGGTGGTTATCAGGTTTTCTCATTGGCAAACAGCAGAAAAATTACAGAAGAAGGTGTTGTTTTCAAATCACATATTGATGGTAGTAAACATTTATTTACACCAGAGAATGTGATGGACACGCAGCGCATTATTGGTGGCGATATCATTATGGCTTTTGATGAATGCCCACCTTTTCCCAGCGATGAAAAATATGCAAAAAGCAGCATGGAACTCACACACCGCTGGCTTGACCGTTGTATAAATCATTTTGAAAATACGCCAGATAAATATGGTTACACACAAAATCTTTTTCCTATTGTACAAGGCAGTACTTATAAAAATTTACGAAAAGCATCGGCCCAGTTTGTTGCATCTAAAAATGCAACCGGAAACGCCATTGGCGGCCTTTCTGTTGGTGAGCCAACAGAAACCATGTATGAGTTTACAGAGTTATGTTGCGACATTTTACCAACTGATAAACCACGTTATTTAATGGGCGTAGGTACGCCATGGAACATACTTGAAAACATAGCGCTCGGTATAGATATGTTTGATTGTGTAATGCCCACACGTAATGGCCGGAATGCAATGTTGTTCACTTCAAAAGGTATCATCAACATTGATAATAAAAAATGGGAAAAAGATTTTTCAATGATAGATGATGGTATCATTTGCCCAACTAGTAATTTTTACAGCAAAGCCTATTTGCGCCATCTTTTTAAAGGCAAAGAGTACCTTGGGCTTACCATTGCAAGTGTTCACAATCTTGCATTTTATTTATGGCTAATAACTGAGGCTCGTTCGCAAATTCTTGCAGGTACTTTTGCTGGTTGGAAAAACGAAATGGTGGTAAAATTGCAGACAAGATTGTAGGCTTCCAAAATAACAATGTAATATCTAGTGTCTCATGTCTTATTTATTATGCCTGTTTAGAAGCAACAGCTAACAATAAACCCAAGCATTTGTCTCCCGCTTATCGTTGCAATGGTTTCGTGCCTCAACCATTTACACTTCAATCGGGGCTATGCGCAGCATATAATCTTTTTCAACATTTGCTGAAATACTTTACAAAAATTTAGACTTCTATTTTCTGTTGTATCGTTTGTATCTTTAGAGCATCTCCATTAACAAAAAAACAATTCTAATATTTAATGAGACGTCTTTTTAAAAGTTTTTTATTATTTCTTTTTTTAGCATCAGTTTTTTATACAAATGCCCAAACCTGCTCAGGTAGCCTTGGTGATCCTATCGTTAATTTTGATTTTGGTTCAGGTTCAAACCCTGGCGGCCCGTTAGCTGCTACAAATTACACTTACGTTACAACTGATTGCCCGGTAGATGGATCATATACAGTAAGAAACAATACCAGCAATTGTTTTGGTAGTACATGGCATTCTATAAACAGCGATCATACAGGAAATGCCAATGGGTATTTTATGTTGATCAATGCATCTGTTGCACCAAGTGCCTTTTATGTTGATACGGTTAGAGGTTTGTGCCCCAATACCACTTATGAGTTTGGCGCCTGGATTATGAATGTCGATTTGCAAAGTGCATGTAACGGCAATGCAAACCAACCAAACATTACCTTCTCTATTGAAAAAACAGATGGTACAGTTTTGCAAACAAACACAACAGGAAATATACCTTCTACGCCTTCTCCTACATGGGTGCAAAAAGCATTTTTATTTACTACCACAAATGCAGTGTCAAATGTGGTTTTGCGGATGGTAAACAATGCGCCTGGCGGGTGTGGTAACGATCTTGCATTGGATGATATTACTTTTCGGCCCTGTGGTCCATCTCTTACGCCAGTTATTACAAATACCGCTTCTCAAAATACAGATTTTTGCAAGGGCGAAATGAAGTCTTTTACATTTTCATGCACTGTTTCTGCAGGGTATATCAATCCAGTTTACCAATGGCAGCAAAGTTTTAACGCTAATACTTTTACTGATATTTTTGGGGCAAATACTACAACACTTAATGTTCAGTACGATACAAATTCAACAGTTGGTATTTATCGTTATCGCATGCAGGTTGCTGAAGCCGGTAATTTTACATCAGCTCAATGCAGAATTTCTTCTGACCCATTAACAGTTATCATAAAGCCTTCACCCGTAGCTCTGGTTATTAGCAATTCTCCTGTTTGTCAAAATGCTACTATAATTCTTACTGCATCAGGAGGTACAAATTATGAATGGCAGGGTCCTGCAAATTTTACATCAACATTAGCCCAACCTGCAATACAGAATGTGCAAACACAAAATGCCGGCATGTATACTGTAAAAGTTACGGGTGCAAATAATTGTTTCGTTATGGGTTCTACAAATGTTGTTGTAAATGCTGCGCCGATAGCTGCAGTTTCTTTTGCGAAAGACACTATTTGTGCAGGCGCTACAATTTTATTGCAGGCCAGCGGGGGTACAAATTATGAATGGTTTCCCACAACATTTTTAAGTACGCCACAACAACAAAACACACAGGCCAGGCCTTTAAATAGTATTGTATATAACGTGAAAGTAACCAATAGCTTTGGTTGTATGGATACCGCATCAATTGAAATTAATGTCGTGCAAACTCCCATAGTAAATGCTGGGGTTGATAAAATAACGGTTGCTGGAAAAACAGTTCAGTTAACAGGAAGTATTTCGGGCGATGTAGCTGGTTTTGCATGGTCTCCTACAAACTTTATGCTCAATGAAACAACACTGATACCCTTGGTAAATCCACCCACAGATTATGAATATGTGTTAACTGCTTTTGCTACTAATAATTGTGGCACTTTTACAGATACGGTTCAGGTGAAAATCATAAATGGTATTTTTATTCCCAATGCATTTTCTCCAAACGGTGATGGTAAAAACGATACATGGAATGTTCCCGGTCTCGAGGCTTATCCATTGCATACATTAACAGTTTTTGACCGCTATGGTCAGGTTGTATTTCAAAGAAAAAAAACTTTTGTGCCATGGAATGGTTTTTTTAAAGGTCAGTTATTGCCAACAGGCGCTTATACTTATTTAATTGATTTAAATAATGGTACACCCGTTTTGAAGGGGAGTTTTTTAATGGTCAGATAATAGCCGATAAATTCAAAAAGAATGTTACATATATTTTAAATAAATACCTTTTAATTTTAAAAACCTTCGGTTATGAATAAAAAGTTTTTATCTATTACAATTACTGTTTTTTTATTGATGAATGCTTTACATGCACAATCAAATACCCAGCAGCAAAATGCATCGCAAACCAAAGATGCCCCCGTTGATGTTAGCATTTCAGACTTTAAAAAAAATTTACTTGCACATGAAATTGTTGTTTTTCGCAGCCAGTTAAATCAAAAAGAATTTCAGGGGCTAAGTCAGGAAGATGGTAAATTTTCTTTGCGTTTACCCGCAGGAGATAAGTACGATATTTTTATTTTAGGGTTCAAAGATTCTGTGAGTAACATAACATTAGACATACCGGCATTAGGGTCGAATCAATCTTATAAAACCGCACAAAAAGTAGATTTGTTTCATCAGGCAGCAAAAACTTTTGTCTTAGATGATGTAAATTTCGAGACAGGGAAAGCAAATCTTAAAGTTGAATCTTTTCCGATACTTGATGAGTTGGTGGCCTATCTAAATAGAAAAGATGACGAAAGAATTGAAATCGGCGGTCATACAGATAATGTGGGCAAACCAGCAGCCAATATATTATTGTCCATGGAACGTGCAAAATCCGTCATGGCATATATTATAACAAAAGGTATCAATGCTTCAAGACTTACCGCTAAAGGTTACGGCAGTTCAATTCGTGTAGCCTCAAATGCAACTGCCGAGGGTAAGGCAATGAACCGAAGAACAGAAGTTAAAATATTGGAATAATCAATCTCACACTGCATTCTATTTTAAAATTTTATTTTTTTATTGTATAAAATTTTTTGATCTTATAAGGAATAATACATTAGCCACCATAAAGAAAATGTATCTTCAATCTTCAGATAATTTCCCTAACCAAAATTCTAATCATGAAAATTATTACAAATTTTAAAACTCACGTGTTCGTTTTTTTATTTATGTTTTTAAGCATAAGTAATATTATGGCACAAAACGGAACGATTGC
>JAYVVD010000080.1:0-2100 GCA_043787295.1 Ferruginibacter sp.
AAAAGTGTGATTACAAAGATGCAAAATTCGTTGCACAAAACGATAATATTACTTGTTAAGAATTATAAGTTCGTTGGGATAATAATAGTTGATTCCCCCCAATCAAACTTTTACGAAGCCACAACTTACTCCAAAGTAATTTGAGATTATCCATTCTTGGATATTAGTATCAAAAACCACTTATTTCCTTTTAAGATCAAACTGCCCCTGCTACGATGATATCATTCACATTAAAATTTTTAGCAAAGCCAATTCTTGTCGGGATATTTGCTCTTCCCATTCTTGCACAGCTACAAAATAAACTTGATGCAAACCCTCAGCATTTTTTAAAGAAGTAAAAGGAAGTAACTCGTTTTGTAAAATAACGGCTATAAAAAAGTACTACCCGCTTTTATTGGTGTAAGCTAAAATTATTTTTACTCTCCTGTTTTGGGCTCTGCCTTTTTCCGTGAAGTTGTCTGCAATCGGAAAGGTTGATGCTTTTCCATATGCAAAAATAATTTCTTTTAATTCAGGCATTTTATTTAAAAAATAATTACGGACAGCTGCTGCCCTTTGCGTGGATAATATTGTATTTCGCTGTAATGTTCCTTTACTGTCTGTATGGCCTTGCACGACTATATTCACTATATTTTTGGTTTTTAAATTTAATACCAGACTATCCAATAATTTTTTAAATACAGGTTTTAAAATTGATTTATCTGTCTCAAAAAAAACTGCAGGAACCGTAATCGTGTCTGTTACAATTTCATTCTTATTATCTACCAGCACCAGTTCCGTATGCCTAAAATTTTGGGCGTATAATTTTTCGGAGTTAATTTTATAATTGGCGCACAGCTTTTGTGGTATAATTGGTTCGAATACAATATCATCTATAAAATAAAAAACATCCCCTCCCTTGTTCATTCTCTGGTAAGGCGAAAAATCAAACTTTTTTTTTGCCAAATTTCCAAGTAAACAAAATTTTTCATTTCCGGTTGCTGTATATATTTTTTCTACATAATTCCAGCCAGTCAACTCATTTACGATATCTCCCTCAGAAATATGTATAGATGATTTTACAGAATCAGGAGAAAAATTTTCAGAAGTAAATTCATTTTTCTGAAAATAAAAATCCATTCCATAAAAGGTGTTACCGGCAGTATTTATATAAAACGTAAGCCTATAATTTTTTCCTTTTTGCAATTCGCAACAAAACATCGTATAAACAAACTGCCGTTTTGTTTGAGCAGAGTAAATATTTTCTATAGGTAAAATCAACAAGTCTCTGCCGCTAAATGGCTTGGGGACAACGTTCGGAGTAAAAAGTGGGGTTGCGGAAGGTTTAATATAAAACCATGCTTCTGATGCACAATCCTGATGATATTCAGTACAATTATTTAGCTTTTCAAAATCTGAGTTGGCAAAAAGATTTTGTGCTTTTAGATTAATACCAAAGCAAAAAATTAAAATTATGACTACGCAATATCTAAAAAAATACTGTGTCTTTTTCAAATTTATAAAGTGTAAAAATAAATAATTACCTCCCTGAAACATATATAAAGTTACAAGGCGATATGTTATGTAAAACTTAAATGAATTTTTAAATGGCTTTTACTTCTGCGCATAAATCCTGCAATACTTTTTTGGCATCTCCAAACAACATAGAGGTTTTTGGCTGATAAAAAAGTGCATTTTCAATACCTGCATATCCTGGCTTCATACTGCGCTTATTTACTATAACCGTTTTTGCCTCTTCTACTTCTAAAATAGGCATACCGTAAATTGGTGATGCAGGATCATTTTTTGCTGCAGGATTTACAACATCGTTTGCTCCTAAAATCAATACAACATCTGTATTTTTAAAGTTATTATTTGCATCTTCCATTTCTTCCAATTTTTCGTAAGCCACATCAGCTTCCGCTAACAATACATTCATGTGACCTGGCATACGACCTGCAACCGGATGAATTGCATAAGAAACTTCCACTCCTTTATCAGTGAGAATTTTTTCCAATTCATGACAAGTATGTTGTGCCTGTGCTACTGCCAAACCGTATCCCGGTACTATCACTACTTTTTTTGCATAGCTCATCAGCATGGCTGCATCGCTTGTTGATA
>JAYVVD010000081.1:0-3174 GCA_043787295.1 Ferruginibacter sp.
CCCATTTGCAGGGGCTTTTGCAAAATAGGGGTTGCAAAAGTATTGTCGCAGGCAGTTGTAATGTTGTGTTTTGCTGCCAGTGCAGCAATTGCTTTTATATCTGCAATTTTTAATTGTGGGTTCGATGGTGTTTCCATCCATATCAATTTTGTGTTGGGCTTAATCAACTTTTCAATGTTGTCAATCACCGTCATATCTGTCTCACTAAAGCTTACCTGCCAGCGTTTAAAAAACTTTTCCATTAAATAGCGGGTGCCATGGTAACAATCATCGGGAATAATAATATGGCTGCCCGGCTCCAGTATATTTTCAAACAAAGCATTTACGGCCGCCAGACCAGATGAGAAGGCAATGGCAGTTGCAGCTTCTTCCAATGCAGCAATTTTATTTTCAACAGTCAACCTGTTTGGGTTGCTTATGCGGGTATAAACATGGTCATTCAGCGTACCGTCTGTTCTTCTTTCAAAAGTGGTGGAAAGGTGAATGGGTTGAATAATATCGCTTCCCGAAACATGATCCTTTTGTGCACCATGCACTGCAATGGTTTCTATATGCTGTTTTTTATTTGCCATAAATATTTCTCTGAAGCTGCTAAGCTTCGGTAAATGTACCACAGAGCTGCTTAACAAAAAAACTGACGGGCAGGAAATAATCAGGACTGATTTACATCATATTCTTATTTCACCAAATTTCTATTGCGAGGGAAATTTTTTTCATGCATGAATGAAACTTAAGTATATAAGACTGTATCATTTTTTTCTATCAATATGTTTTTCCTAAATAAGGAAATAAATGAATAATGCGAGAGTTTATTTCTCTCGGTATTTTATCGGCATATCTATTGTAATAATTGCCTTACCGATATCGGCAAATAAATTTTAAAGAAAAATGGAAAAAGGTAAAAAGGTAAATATAAATACCTCAAAAAAAAATAAGGAGGCAGATACAGGATATCCTTCACCGGCACAACTTGCAACCCCTACAGATTTAAAACCTGATGAGGTGAAAAATATAGTCAACGCAGTTAACCCGCTTGTTGCTGATGCATTTGCACTATATACAAAGACAAAAAATTTTCACTGGCACCTTAGTGGTTCACATTTTCGGGATTACCATTTGCTTTTTGATGAACAGGCAGATGCTATTTTTGAAAGTATTGATATTCTTTCAGAAAGAGTAAGAAGAGTGGGCGGTACTACAATAAGAAGCATTTCTCACATTACAAAACTGCAAACTATAACTGATAACAATGCTGATTTTGTATCTGCTGATGAAATGATTGCAGAGCTTTTAAGTGACAACCTGCTTGTTGCAAAAAACCAGCGGAAGGCTATTGAAACAACTGAGAAAAACAGGGATACGCCTACAAGCAATCTTTTACAGGATCAACTGGATCAAACAGAAAGAAGAATTTGGTTTTTGTTTGAAATAAGCAGAGGTGGTCAAAATGAATTATAAAATAAGATAAATTATAGTATTGAAAAAAAGGACTACACGAAAAATGTGGTTCTTTTTTATAATAAATCTTCGCCTTGAATGGCGGCACACAACAACAAAGTAATCCACCTACTCCTACCTTAAAGCGTTTTCCATACTGCATACATTTTGCATTCTTTTACTTTACTCCGTGCCTCAGCCTGATTTACTCGGTATACAAGTCAACCGAACCTACTGCAAATTTGCATGTATAGCCTGATACAAACTTTATTAGAACCATTCAAACTTTGCAGCATTGCTTTTCCCTAAAACCCATATCGATTGCTGGCTTCGGTGGTAATAAAAACACTTAAAATATTCAGAAAGATTTATTTTAAATTCAAAAATGTAAATAGGCATTACATAGAATCATCTATTTGTATGATATACATCATGCTTTGCGCATACAAGCCCTTTTACATTTGTCTAAAATAAAATAGTATGATAGGAAAACTGGATACCACCCAAATTAATAACCTGCTTTGCAGCCAGTCAATAGGCAGGCTTGCATGCACAGATGGTGAGCAACCTTATATTGTACCTATATCATTTAGTTACGACGGTGTTTATATTTATGGTCAAACCAATATTGGTAAGAAACTGAAGATGATCAGAAAAAACCCAACTGTATGTTTTGAAGTAGACCAGATGATGGACATGCGCAACTGGCAAAGTGTAGTTATTTATGGCGAGTTTGAAGAGTTAAAAAATAAAGATGCAGATTCAGGTAGAGATATTCTTTTTAAAAAAGAATTTTCACTGCTCACAAATAGTTCTGTACATGCACATGAGCATGAAGTAACCAGTATTTTATATGACGAATCATGTATAAAAGAAATTCTTTTCAGGATTAAGATAAAAAAAGTAAGCGGGCGTTACCAAAATGAATTATAGCTATTGTTTTTTGCTTAAAGCATGTGATGGAAGTAAAATACTGATGCACATCATTAAATTCTTTGATGTGCATCATCCAATACTAAACAGGCGGCCTTCATCTTTGTAACAAAAACCATTTTTTGCAGTTAAAGTTTTATTGTCTGCGAAATAGCTGCAAAATATCACCACCAAAAAGTAATCTAACACATGACCATTTTAAAAAAGTTTACAACAACTACATTACTTGTATTACTTACTGCTGCGGCAGCAACAGCGCAGGGTGCAGATAATATTATTGCTGCCAACGAAAACTCGTTTGGGCTATGGATAATGGCTTTACTTATTATTATACCGCTACTGCTGGTTATCGGCAAATTATATTACGATTTTAAACAACAGGTAAGTGAAAATAAAGCATGGAAAAAAGAAGCTGTGCCGCTGAAGTTTTCGCAGTACCTAAAAAACTTTGACAGAAAGCAAATACACCAATTTGTACAGCTAAAAAGCAAAAAGAAATGTTGTGGCAAATGCAAGGGAGATGGTGGCTGTGGCAAAACAAAAGCAGCAGTCTTACTCGCCGTGTTATTTTTTAATGCAAATAATATTTTTGCACAGGCCGGGGCAGATAAAAAATTAATGAGCCAACCGGGTATTATTATTACCATTGTTATTTTATTGATACCTATTTTACTTGGGGTCGTATTTGCATTGGCCAAGGCCAACAATGCTGTAAGAAATTTTGCCAACAGCAATAAGAAAAAAGAGGCGGGTGAGTTTGCAGAATATCTTACAAAAATGCACGATCACAGTGTAGAGGAAGAA
>JAYVVD010000082.1:0-4341 GCA_043787295.1 Ferruginibacter sp.
AGTTAAGCCCCTCATGGCCGATGGTACTGCACAAAAATGTGGGAGAGTAGGTAGTTGCCATATTTATTATAAAAACCCCTTTCATTAACTTGAATGGGGTTTTTTTATGTGCTAAATTGTTGTGTTTTGAATAGTAAATAATTGTATCTCATCAGCGCTGCAGGAATCGCAACTTTATATATTTCGAGAAATTGAAAAATGTTTTTAAAATAGTTTCTCTATAATAGTTTTTCACCTTATCATATTATATATGCTATAAAAATGTGGCTATTGCTGCAATTTTTGTTTGGTCATAAATTAAAGTGTTTTTTATTCTATATTACTTCCAAGGTAAAGGCAAGATCGAAGTTGTTCTTGATGGCCTTATCTCCTGAATTTCCAAAGAAACTTTTTGAATTGTATTTTATTCCGAACAAAGTCCTGTCAACAATTATTTTTGCTTTGATGGCTTTGACTGTACTGTTTTTTGTTATTTTTAAAGGGATAATGATTGTTTTTGTAATTCCTTTCACGGTGAGCTTACCGATTGCATTTGCTGAGGAATCATTTATATATTGTATGTTCTCTGTCTCAAATATGGCCGTCGTAAACTTTGTAACGTCAAAGAAATCTCCATCTTTTAAATGAATTTCTAAATCTTTGTTCTCGTGGGTTATGCTTGCCATGTCTATGGTAATATCAGCTCTTTGTAAAGTGTCTCCCTGCATTTGTATATCAGCGTTTTTTAGTTTTATACTTCTTGTTAAGCTGTAACCGCCAAGTTCGCCGTAACCTGTCCAAGAGATGTTTGAGCTGGTATCTGTAGCAGTTTTGGTTGTTGCGTTTACCAATTTGCCTTCGGTTTCAATCGGTGCGGTGTCTTTTACCAGGCGGCCATTTTTATCTTTTGCTATGTAATACCACATGGCATCACCGCTTTTTAAACTTTTGTCTCTCCGCCAGCTTACATTATCTGTATATATAATTCCTTTTTTTAGCAACCCATCTTTACAATTATAATGTTCTTCAAAGTTTTTTGGAGACAAAGTAACCCGTAAATACCAGCCTTTTTCTGTATAAACAAAACTGCCATACTCAACAATCTTTAGGTCTTCTTTGGTTTGGATTGTTGTATTGTGTTTCCAGATGTACATGCTGTCTTGCAAGGTTGCATAGCATGGATTTGGGTAATGGGCAGCATTAATTTCATTGGGTAAATCTCTCAGTTTATCCGGAAATAATCTGCCGGCAGGTTTAAAACCATCTTTTTAATTTATACTGTTGTTTACAGATTGCTCCGTATTGCCTGCTGTTTGAATGGTGTTTTTTGAAGCATTTTGCCTGCATGCTGAAAGGATTAAAACTGCTGTAATTAACGATAGAATGAAAGTTTTCATGTTTTTATATTTTAGTTTTGAAACACAAAAATAGACCGGCTACCGACGGTTAAAGACCTGAAACAGATCTTGGGACTTATTACAGGATAATAAATAACTTATTGAAAATGAATAAGATGGTATTAGCACTTCTTAATATGGGACTTATTGGACTGATGTTTTTTGCTCTTTTGGGGATGAGCCGGTAATTTCTTTAAATATTCTATTGAAAGTAGATTTTGAATTGAAGCCACAATCGTAGGCCAGACCCATTATAGAAAGATTGTCGTATTTGCCTGATGCTCTTTTTTCTTTAAAGCGTTTCACCCTGTATTCGTTTATAAAAAGCGAGAAGCTTTTTTGGAGCCCGTTATTAATGGTGTAAGAAATTGTTTTTGTGCTATAACCTAATTTCTTTGACAGATCCGCAATAGTTAATTCTTCATTAAGGTATAATTCCTCTTTTTCAACTGTGGTTAATATGTTTTGTAATAGTTCGTTATTGAATTCTTTTGGTTTCTCTGACTTGATCTCATTTTTATTTTGAGGAAGGGAATTGACAGGTTCGCTAACAAAAGTTGAATCGGTTTCTTGAACAATCGGGGCATCTTCCTACACGGTTTGGATGTTTTGCTGGATACCCGTTAAAGTTGTTTGGTTGGCTGCATAAACTGCAATGGTAAAAATGATGATACATCTGATAAAATCGCTGGGGAAATAATTTTCTGAAATATTAAAGCTGTAAGATACAATTACAAAAAAGATAGAAACGATATAATAAAACATGAAAACATACAGTAATTTTTTAAGCCACTGCAATGCAATTTTATCTGTATTTGAATAATAATCGTTTAACTGCTGCTTATAAAAATTAATTTCTTTAAATGAAAAGTATATATAAAAGCCTACTGAAATATAAGTAATTAAAATTTGTAACGGCTTAATGAAAGTCTCATAGTAGCCTGCATAAATATCATATTTTGTTTTGCCATTTTGAAGAAAGTAAATAAGGTAAAAGAGAAATTATATGAGTAAAGGAATCAGGTGAAGAAAGACTAGTTTTTTACTTATGGGTTGTAAGAAGATAAGTCGGTTTATAAAGAGATACAACAACGGACCGACACCAAAAGATAAAATAACGGGGAGGAAATATAATTGCAGTTGTTGGTTATAAATACCTGCGGCAATTATGAAGTTGTGAACGAGTGCACCTACACAAACCAAAACCAAAGCTGATAAATACCTGTTCCCTTCTTTGTTAGGTTTTATGATGAGCAAACTTACAGCGGCAATTACACCAACGATGATCCCAATAATTAAGAGAACAACATTGAGTGTAAAATTAATGGTCATACAGGTAGAAGGAAAAATTATGGTTGCTTGTTTTGTAATTGTTGCAGTGTTGCAAACTCCAATGCTTTTTCGTGGGTAGCTTCTAAAGTTACGGGTGGTGCTACACCTGCATCGTAAGCTGCCTTCCAACGGTTGGCACACAGGCACCAACAATCTCCAGCTTTAAGACCGGGAAAATTATATTGAGGCAACGGCGTAATTAGATCATTGCCCTGTGATTTTGTAAACAGCAAAAACTCGTCAGTAAGTGTTGCAGCAATTACATGTACGCCACTATCGGCAATGCCTGTAGAGCAAAAGCCATCCCGGTAATAACCTGTTAATGGATCAGTACCTGCAATTTGAAGAGGGGTTCCCAACACATTTTTCTCCCCTGTTTTTATTCTGTCTGACATTTTTACTGAAACGCTTGTGTTTTGGTATAACTATTTATAAAGGATAAAGTTAAGGCAAGCAGCATAGTTTATAATTTATCTATTGCGTAATAAAAGTTGAAAAATGTTTTACTGCTGAAGAGCGCCGGGATTGAAGTGGAAATCCTTTTTGTGAGGAACTAACAAAAAGATTGTAACGGAAAGCCCGAACAAATGCTGAACACCACCCAATGTTTATCGCACAAATAAAAATTCCACAAACATTTTCGCATTTGTGGAATGATAATATTAAAAATATCTTATGCCAACACTTTTTTCTCCACCATACTTCTCAGCATATTGGCAATGCCGTTTGCATCGATACCGATTTCATCATACAATTGTTTTGGAGTGCCATGCTCCACCAATCTATCTGGTATGCCCATGATCTTTACGTCGGCCTTGTAGCCGTGCTCGTTCATGAACTCTAATATCGCAGAGCCAATACCGCCGATGATTGTACCATCTTCTATGGTAATTATTTTATTGAATTTTGCAAATACTTCGTGTAGCATTTCTTCATCTAAAGGCTTTGCAAAACGCATATCGTAATGGGCAGGGTTTATGCCTTCCTTTCTTACATCTCTTATTGCTTCTGCCGCAAAATTGCCGGGGTGACCAAAACTTAGAATCGCTACATCTTCGCCATCTTTTAACTTGCGACCGGTGCCTATTTTTATTTCTTTCATTTGTGTGCGCCACTCAGGCATTACACCTTCGCCACGTGGGTAGCGAATGGAGAATGGTAACTGATTTTTTTCTAACTGTGCGGTGTACATTAAATCTCTCAACTCGCCTTCGTTCATTGGTGCACTAACAATCAGGTGTGGGACGCATCGCATGTAAGCAATATCGTAACAGCCGTGATGTGTAGGACCATCTTCGCCCACCAAACCTGCACGATCTAAACAAAAGATAACGGGTAGTTTTTGTATGGCTACATCGTGTATTACCATATCGTAAGCACGCTGCATAAAGCTGCTGTAAATGTTGCAGAAAACCCTGAGTCCCTGTGTTGCCATGCCTGCGCTAAGTGTTACTGCATGCTGCTCGCAAATGCCTACATCAAAAGCACGATTTGGCATAGCTTCCATCATAAATTTTAAAGAGCAGCCGCTTGGCATTGCCGGTGTGACGCCCATTATTTTATCGTTCTTTTCTGCCAGTTCTATAATGGTATGACCAAATACATCCTGGTATTTTGGTGCCTGTTTCACCTC
>JAYVVD010000083.1:0-7155 GCA_043787295.1 Ferruginibacter sp.
TTACACAATTGAAGTATTATAAAAGGTAATACTACTTATTCTTTAAAACCCTTTACAGCATTGCGTTTAAAAAAATAATTAATCTTTTTCTTATATTAATAAAAAGTAAATATACAACATAATTACCGTATTTTTACTATTAAGTTGTAAGTAACATTACGTAGTATTTCTCTGTAGTAACAGTTAAGTTATTAACATTTTTTGGAAATGGTGGATATCATTTTCTCGCTAAATAGTATTTATATCCAAAAAATGGAGACCTTTTACATATCAATTTTTTTTAATTGCAGCTATCATTTAAATTTACACTTCCTATAACTCCAACTTCCTACTTATCTGATTAACCGATGGCTTCTACCCAAATAAAGATTGCAATAGCTGATGATCACAAAATTTTTAGAGACGGCATAAAAATGGCACTTTCCAGTAAGGAGAATTTAAAAATATTATGGGAAGCTGAAGATGGAAAGGATATAATGCATAAAATAAGCATTAAAATGCCAGATGTGTTATTGATGGATATAAGGATGCCTGAAATTGATGGAAT
The DNA here is from genome assembly GCA_043787295.1 of Ferruginibacter sp. Classification (GTDB taxonomy): domain Bacteria; phylum Bacteroidota; class Bacteroidia; order Chitinophagales; family Chitinophagaceae; genus Ferruginibacter. The sequence continues at coordinate 548 of JAYVVD010000083.1, forward strand.
AAATGCTATTCAGATCTTACGCAAAGAATATGAAAAAGTTAAAATTATTGTTTTAACTATGTATGATGACCACCAGATGATTACGAAAATGATGGAAATGGGTGCTAACGCATTTCTTACCAAAACTACTGACCCTGAAGAAATTTACGAAGCCATTATTACCTGCATGAACGACGATTATTATTTTAATGACCTTGTAAATGCGGCAGTAATGGGCAAACTGATGCAAAAGAAAAGTGTAAGGCAGATTTATGGTGACAGCCTTCCAGTAACTTTTAGCGAAAAAGAAATAAAAATCCTTCAACTTCTTTCAGAAGACAAAACCACTGAAGAAATTTCAAAGGTTATATTCTTAAGTCCACGAACGATTGAAACTATCAGGCAAAATATGAAGAGTAAGGTTAATGCAAAAACCATCGGTGGCTTAATTATGTATGCAATGAGGAATAAGTTAATTGAATAGGATTAAAATATAGGGCTGTTGATTCATTCTCAACTTAATAAAAAAAGAGGACAGAAATCAATCTATCCCCTTATCAATTTTATTGCGTTGCTGCTATTTTTTCAATAGTATATCTTTAAAAATTCGCTCTCCACCTACCAACATTTCTATCAAATAAGTACCTGCAGGTAATAATTGCATTGCTCTTACATTAACAGTATTTATTCCTTTAGGTGCGTTTAAGGTCAAAAAAGATCAAGGAAAAACAAAGGATTTTTTTTCAATATTTAGTTTTTTGTAGTATAGTAACGACAACTCTGTAGTAATATTATTTGCATTAAAATTAACTACTTAAAATTTTATCGTAGCATACTATTTGTAAACCCTATTATTAGTGTTACAATTTTATTTACACACAACAATTTTAGTACAGCATAACCGTTAAGTAAAGTATCTTATAATAAAAATGCAATCTTGTATTTTGTTTATATTTAAAAGTTGAAAAAAATATTTTGAATAAATTATTACTTTTATTTATTACTTTTCTCACATGCTGTTGTTCATCTGTAAATGGGCAGAGTTCATCTTTTACGTTTCAAAGTTCTAATGGAACATTTTGTACCCCCTCCACAATTAATTTTACACAAACTTATACGGGTAATCCAATTGGATTTAGCTGGACCTTTGGTAACGGGCAATCCAGTAACAGTTTAAACCCTTCAGTTATTTACTCTACTTCAGGAACATATACGGTACATCTTGTTACCGTTTTTAATGATAAGGCAATTGAAAGTTCGCAAACTATAACTATTAATCAAAGTATTACAGGCTCATTAACGGTAGATAGGAATTATATATGTACCCCCGGAAATATTTTATTTACTGCGACTGCTTCGGGTAATATTGGAAGTTATGACTGGAATTTTGGAGATGGAAGTCCCAATGTTACAACCACTACTTCTACTATTAACCATTCTTACACAACTTTTGGAAATTACACAGCTTCCGTAAAAGCAACAGATGTTTCAGGTTGCTTCGTTATCAGTACAAATAATATTCTTGTACAGAGACCGCCAATTTCGGGAACAGTATCGCCCATTAAAGGCTGTATTCCTATAAATGTAAATTTTACAGCTAATGTAACGCTCCCCAATGGCGGAAATGTTGCAAGCTATAGTTACGATTATGGTGATGGAAGTCCTACGTCAAATGTTGCCTCCCATACTTACACAACCGTCGGTTCATTCACCCCAAGTGTTACAATTATAACAAATGAAGGTTGCACAAATACCTATACTTATCCTAAAGTTGCGTTTGGTACTCCTCCTACCAATCATATTGCATATTCCACAAAAAATATTTACTGTGGTTCAGAAACAACTGTATTTATTTCTACCGCAAACAATGCAAATTCATGGGCATGGAATTATGGTGATGGCAGTACACAGATAGTAAATGACACCATAACGACACATAAATATGCAACGCTGGGAACCAAAACAATTACTGTCACTCCTTTTTTTAATGGATGCCCAGGCTCACCTAAAAGTTTTTCAATTAATATTATTGGTGTGATAGCGGGTTACAATTATGCAAATAGTTGTTCTAATAAAAATACTTTTACGTTTACAAATATATCCCAGGGTAATCTATCAACTATTCTTTGGAATTTTGGAGATGGAAGCCCCTCAACTTCTGTGGCTAATCCAATACACACTTTTCCAACGAGTGGGTCATTTTTAACATCATTAACTGTTACTGATAATATTACTGGTTGTTCGGATATTTTTACCACAACTATTTTCACCGCTATACCTACTCTTATTAATCCAGATAATTCTGTTTGCAGAAATAGCAATACAACATTTTCTATCCAAAACAATTATTCAAATACCGCGGCATCTTATAACTGGTCAGTTGTAGGTTTACCTGCATTAATTAATACCAATAGCACATACAGTCCCGCAGCAACTATTTTTGGAAATTTCACCAGCAATCAGGTGGTTATCTATAATGGCTCCCAATATTGTAATGATACTTTACTGCTTAATCATCCAATTTTGGTAAGAGGCCCAAAATTAAATTTTACAACTTCATCCAAGGCTTGTGCAAATACCAGTTACAGTATAATAAATACATCCAGCTCTTTTGTGCCTGCAGATACAATTCTTTTTTCTTTTTGGAATTATGGAATTACATCTGCCAACGATACAACTTTTCAACCTTCTACCATAAAATTTCCATCGTCAGGCATTTACAATATTAAATTGTTTGCAAAAGATAACAACGGTTGTACAGATAGTTTAGTTAAACAAATTAACGTTAAGCCTATACCTTTTCTGCGAATTTTTCCAAGAAATGATACAATATGTGAAGGCAAAACCGCTTCATTTATAGCTTATCACAGTGACACACTTTCATGGTCTCCGTCAGCTACTCTTTCTTGCGCAACCTGCGACACTGTTGTTGCAAGACCAACATCCACCACCTTATATTTTGCAACTGTTAATAACAGTTTTAATTGCCCAACTATTGACAGTACTTTAATTACAGTCTATTCACCTTTTAAGGCAACTGCAATAGTAACCCCTATTTATTTATGTGAGAAGGACAGTGTAAAACTGTTAGTATTACCTGCAGGTAAAAAAATTATTTGGTCGCCCTCTACTAATATTTCAAACATTACTATCTATAATCCTTTTGTTTCTCCACCTACAAACACAACTTACACCGCAACTTTAACTGATTCCGTAGGATGCTTTACAGATACAACCTCTATTACTATTATAAAAAAAAGCCTTCCACAAGTAAACGCAGGACCTAACAAAGTTTATCCTTACAATTCTATATTTACTATTTCTCCGGCTTACAGCGCAAATGTTCGCTTTTATTCATGGGTGCCCAACAGTTCCCTTAGTTGTACTACCTGCGCCATAACAAGTGGTATAGCACTCACAACACAGGAGTACACAATTAAAGCAATAAGTGATAGTGGCTGTGTTTCAAAAGATAATATTACCATTTTTGTAGAATGTAAATATGCCAATTTGCTTATGCCTTCTGCTTTTACACCTAACCGTGATGGCTTAAATGATATTTATTACCCAATGACCAGAGGTATTAAAACGGTAAAAAGATTTGCTATTTATAACAGACTTGGCCAACAGGTATTTGAGGCAAAAAATTTTGTACCCAATGATAAAACTTTTGGATGGGATGGAAAAATGAATGGTATTGATCAATCACCGGGAGGTTATGTATATATGCTTGAAACAATTTGTGATCTTGGAGAAATAATTACCAAAAAGGATTCATTTTTATTACTCAGGTAAATCCATGATGTTACACCGATTAATTTTGGTTGATACAAAAGTATAAATACACTATTTTACTGTTCAGCATAATTTTTAAAAGAAAATTACGTTTGAACTTAGTAAAGTTACTTAATCAAAAAAAAGTTTACTTTTATTTAACTAATTTATGAAAGAAGAATTATCAGAACCTATCAAAGTAATTATTGCTGACGACCATGTGCTATACAGAGCCGGAGTAAAAGCAGCACTCAGTCAAAAAACCGATATAAAAATTATAGCCGAAGCAGATAATGGTATGCACCTTATTAATATGCTTAAATCTATTCCAGTAGATGTTATTTTGTTGGATATTCAAATGCCTATTATGGATGGCATTCAGGCACTACCAGAAATTAGAAAAGTTGCACCCAATGCAAAAATAATTATGCTGACTATGATGGATGAACACAGTATGATTACGAAATTGATGGAAATTGGAGCAAACAGCTATCTATCTAAAACAAGTGACAGCGAAGTAATCTATGAAGCTATCAAAACATGTCATAAAGACGAGTACTATTTTAATACTTTAACCAACCAGGCATTGTTAACCAATTTAAAGCAAAGAAATATTCAGATCCCTCAACAGCTTGTATCTCAAGATGCACAATTAAACGAAAAAGAAACTATGATTTTGCGCTTGATGTGTGAAGAAAAAAGTACAAAAGAGATTGCAGACATAGTGGAACTTAGCCCTAGAACTGTGGAAGCTTTGCGAGATAAACTTAAGGTAAAAACAGGCACAAAAAGTACAGCAGGTTTAATTTTATATGCTGTTAAGCATAAACTAATTGAGGAAATATAATTTAAACTTCCACTTTTTATAATTTTTAAATCTTCCTTTGTGGAAGATTTTTTTATTTAACGCAACAGCATGATGTATTTTAATTACAACGGAAAAATATTTAGTGAAAATGAAAACATTATTGGCCCAACAAACAGAGGATTGCGTTATGGTGACGGACTATTTGAAACCATTAAATTTAAAAACGGAGAAATTATCTTGGCCGCAGCACATTTTGAAAGACTTTGGGCAGGCATGGAAGTGCTTGACTTTATAATTCCAGTTCATTTTAGTGTTGAAAAATTGATAGCAGCAATACAGGCATTAATTAAAAGAAATAAATTAAAAGAAGCTAGAGTTAGACTCACAATTATTAGAAGTGATGGCGGTATTTATGATCCAAAAAACAACACGCCAAATTATATTATTGAAGCCATTAAACTACCTGAAGACAATGGATTATTAAACATTAATGGTCTACAAATTTGTATTTATGAAGATGCTTTAAAATCGATTGATAAATTCAGCAACTTAAAAAATAATAATTATCTACCATATTTTATGGGCGCAAAATTTGCTAAACAACAACAATGCAACGACGCATTAATTTTAAACAGTAAAGGAAATATATGCGACAGTACTATTGCAAATATTTTTTTTATAAAAGATAAAACTATTTTTACACCCGCACTTACAGAAGGATGCGTGGCCGGTGTAATGAGGAATTGGCTCATTAAAGTCTTAAAATTATTAAATTACAAAGTTGAAGAAACAACGGCTGCAGGAAGTTTATTGTATGAAGCAGATGAAGTTTTTTTAAGCAATTCAATTTATAATATTAGATGGGTTTCATCTTTAGAAAATAAAAACTACACTAATATCGAAGTGCAAAAAATTAATGAATTGCTGCAACAAAAATTCTCAAAAATTTTTTGTTGACAGAATTTCTAAGGTAACCGACATAAAATAATCTTCATAAAAAAGTAAAAATGAAAGTAAATATTTTTTGGTGTAGAAGAGATATGAGATTGGATGACAATGCAGCTTTATATCATGCATTAAAAAGTAAATTTCCTGTACTACCAATTTTTATTTTAGATAAAGATATTCTGGATAAACTCGAAAATAAAAAAGACAGCAGAGTTAATTTTATTATTGATACACTGAAACAAATGCAGGAAAAGCTTGTTGCAGAAGGTTCTTCATTAATTGTTATAAACAGTACACCAGCAAAAGCTTTTAATGAACTCATAAAAGAATATGATATTAATGGTGTTTTTACGAACACAGATTACGAACCTTATGCAAAAGAAAGAGATGCAAAAATTGAAACATTCCTGAAAAGCAAAGGAATAAAATTTCAGCAATTTAAAGATCAGGTGATCTTTGAAAAAGATGAAGTGGTAAAAGATGATGGAAAACCTTACACAGTTTTTACTCCTTATAGTAGAAAATGGAAAACAGTTTTAAATGCCTACCAGTTTGAAAGTTATCCGACAGAAAAATATTTTAAAAACTTTTTTAAAACTAAAACCAAACAAATTCCAACTTTAGAGGATATTGGTTTTGAAAAAAGTGATAATGCATTTCCGTCAAAAAGCGTAGAAGCAGAATTGGTAAAAAAATATGCAGCACAAAGAAATTTTCCGGCTATAAGAGGAACATCTCACTTGGGTTTACATTTAAGATTTGGTACTATCAGTATTAGAAAACTGGCTAAATACGCCACACCAAAATCTGAAACTTTTTTAAATGAATTAATCTGGAGAGATTTTTACCAGATGATTTTGTGGCATTTTCCACATGTTGGAAAAGGGAAATCTTTTAAGCCAGCTTATGATCATATAAAATGGTTAGATAATGAAGATGGATTTAATAAATGGTGTAAAGGAAATACCGGATATCCAATAGTTGATGCAGGCATGAGAGAACTCAACACAACGGGCTTTATGCACAATCGGGTTCGTATGATTGTGGCTTCTTTTTTATGTAAACATTTATTAATCGACTGGCGTTTAGGAGAAGCCTA
>JAYVVD010000084.1:0-18738 GCA_043787295.1 Ferruginibacter sp.
TGATAAAAAAAGACAGCCTGCCAGATTATAAACTAACACACAACGAACTTGCGGGTACAGAAAAAGCAGAAGATACAAAAGGCTTATTGAGTAATATAAGCGACAAACATGAAACACATTTTACAGCTGCCAAACGTAAAGCTGCCATACGGCCTTCCCTTCCACCGGATATCACCAAACTCATTTTATGGTACATTGGCTGCGCTGCATTCTGGCTTGTAATCGGCACAGGCATTGGTGAATATCTGGGTATAAAATTTGTAGCGCCAGATGCGGATCATATAAGCTGGTTAAGCTTTGGAAGACTAAGGCCTGTACATACAAATATTGTTTTCTGGGGCTGGGCTTCTATTGGCATGATGGGGCTTGGGTATTACGTAGTACCTACAGTAAGCAACACAAAAATATTTAGTATAAAGCTTGGATGGGTAGGGCTTATCTGTACAAACATAATGGTGATAGCAGGTTCTTTATCACTAATGTCAGGCATTAGCAACGGTGGTGGAGAGTTTAGAGAGTATACCTGGCCGGTGATGGCATTTTTTGCAGTAGCACTTATTCTTACACTTATAAATTTCTTTATGACCGTTGCAAAACGAACCACTAAAGAAATATACATCTCCAACTGGTTTATTATTTCTGCTTTAATTTTTACAATAATTGTTGCACTAACAGCATATTTACCTTTTTGGCAAAATGGAATTGGCGAAACAATTGTGCAGGGATATTTTATGCACTCCGGTGTGGGCATGTGGTTTACTTTGTACACGGTGGGGTTGTTGTATTATTTTATTCCGCAACAAATAAATAAACCCATTTATGCTTACAGCCTTGGTATACTCGCCTTTTGGACACAAATAATTTTTTACACCATTATAGGTACGCATCACTTTATTTTTAGTGCTATCCCTTGGTGGTTGCAAACGGTAGCCATTGTGGGCAGTGCCGGTATGATTATTCCTGTGGTAGCTGCCACCATTAATTTTACCATGACCTTCAAAGGCCACTGGAACAAAATTACAAACAGTTATACATTGCCATTTTTTTTGGTAGCGGTCGTCTATTATTTTCTGGTATCTATGCAGGGAACTGTAGAGGCTTTTAAATTTACAAACCTATTGTGGCATTTTACAGATTTTACTGTAGCCCATGCCCACGCAGGTTTCTACGGTATAATAACCTTCACATTGTGGGGGGGCATTTATGCCATCGTTCCACGACTTACAGGTAAAGAACCACCGCAACACCTTGTAGGTGCACACTTCTGGATAGCTTTTATAGGATTAATTTTTTATGTAGTGCCATTATCAATAGGTGCAACTTATAGAGGTCTCATGTGGATGGATGGTAAACCATTTATTGACAGCGTAGTTATAATGTTTCAATACTGGGTATGGCGTGCCGTAGGTGGTAGCCTCATGTTTATATCGCACATTATTTTTGCCTACAATTTATATAAAATGGTTACAAAAGAAATAGAGCCCTTAGATGTAAAAAACGAAGCATTTAATCAATTAACATTAGCTGAAGAGCCGACTCCGTTACCATTAGTTTAACCAACAAATACTTTTCAAAAATGAATGTGTTCAACGATCATAAAAAATTATTCTCCATTGCCGGGTTAATGTTTTTAACACTCACGTATGTTACAGTAATTATGCCCGCATTGCAAAATCAAAAAAACAATGCACCATTACCCGGCTCCGTACCGTTAAGTGGCGATGCCCTGGCAGGTAAGAATGTATACGTGGCGGAAGGCTGTGTTGGTTGCCACTCTCAGCAGGTGCGAAATATAGATATGGATAAAATGTTTGGGTCACGTCCGGGCATAGCTTCCGACTATGCAAACCTTAAACGTATGAATGTGTGGCAAAATACCGCAACTGTAATGGGCACTGAAAGAACCGGGCCCGATCTTACAAATGTTGCAGAAAGGCAATCAAGCAAAGACTGGCATTTAATGCATCTTTTTAACCCACGTTCTGTAACTCCACAATCCATTATGCCTTCATACGAGTGGATGTTTGAATTGAAAGAAAAACCTGCTAAAACAGATTTTGTAGTAAACATGCCGGCAAGCTTTTTAGGTGGCAGAACAGGAAGAGTGGTAGCAAAAAAAGAAGCTCTGCAATTATTGGCCTATCTTCTTACACTAAAACAAACACCGCTGCCAGATGCAATAAAACCTATGCAATTTTTATATAAAAAAGAAACGCAACAGGTAGCAGGTGCAGGAGCTTCGAAAGCAGGTGTAGATGGTAAAGCACTTTATACAGCTAATTGCCAGAGTTGCCACCAGCCAACCGGCGAAGGGCTTAAAGGTGCATTCCCTCCTTTAAAAGGCAGCCCAATTGTAAATGGGGAAGACCTGGAATTGTATGTAGATATTATTATGAATGGATATGATGCAAGAGCAGAATATGGTGTAATGGCTGCGGTAGGTACAAACATGAGCTTTACTGAAAATGATGTAGCCGCCATTATTAATTATGAAAGAACAAGCTGGGGCAATACAGGCAAAAAAGTAACACCCGAAGAAATAAAAAAAATAATGGATTTTGTAAAAATAAAAGCATCTGCTAAATAATTTAATTATGAAAAAAATATCTGTTGCTTTATTCTTGGTAACCTCAGGGCTTTTTGCAAATGCTTGCCCCGTATGCGAAAGAGCAAAAGCGAAAACACTTTTTGGCAATATTACCCACGGCGCAGGGCCAACAAGCAATTGGGATTATGTTGCTGTAGTCATTGCAATTATTTCAGTGTTACTCACCTTAATATTTACCATAAAATACCTGGTAAAACCTAATGAAATAAAGAACGACCATATTAAATATTCCATTTTAAATTTTGAGTAATCATGAGTACACAAAGCAAAGTTTTAATTTTTTTAGATGATGAGCTAAAGCCTTATGGTGAATATATGGTACCAATAAATTTTGAGCTCGATACAAAAAAGCTCGTTGATGGAGACCATGTTTTAAAAATTGTAAGTAAAGATCCGATGGGTAAAGAAGGCATTAGAAAAATACCTTTTATTGTACGCAATGGTCCATCTGTGGCGGTTGAAGGATTAAACGAACATGATATTGTTGATGGAATAATTCCCATCATGATAAATGCATACGGCAAGGGTGATCAGAAAATATTTTTAATAGAAGGAAGTGAAACACCAAGATCTATACCAGCATGGGTATGGGCAATTGTTATTGGCTTTGCAGGTTGGGCAATTTATTATGCAGTTATTTCAATGAATATGAGTTTGTAAAATTTAAAAAATAACACACATGAAAGAGACCACAGCACATTTAAACATTCTTTGTCAGGACTGGACAAGAACCCTCCAATTTTATAAAACTGAAATACCTTATTTTAAAAAAAGACTTGTAGAAATTTCGTCAAAAAACACAGGTGAAGACATACGCAAGGAAATAGAACATTTTGAAAACGAATTTATTGTTTTAAATGAAGACCTGGATGAGTTGCAACACAATGTAAATTTGCAGCAGGATGCTTCTATAAAATCTGCAACAGAAAAGCCGTTGTTTATAAATGTTAGAATGGCAAAAGTAGATGATAATCTGGGTGAGTTAATCGATTCCTTTGAACTCGAATTTGCAAAGAATAAAAAACAGTTTTATCGTTTTTTATCAAATACCATGTAATACTTACATAAAAAAATGGTTGGATTTTTATCTGCCACTCATTTCGGTTTAAATAAAAAAGACAATGATTATAAATGATATTTTAGCTGAACTGGAAATAAAAGACCACCCCGTTGCAAAAGCATTGTATAAAAAAGAAGGTTTTAAAGTGCTTGTGCTTGCTTTTAAAAAAGATATGTTGCTAAAAGAACACAAGGCGCATGTACCAACCAAACTTGTTGTAATAAAAGGCGAAGTAATATATAAAAGTAAAACGGCAGAACAACATTTATACTGCTACGATGAGTTTGAAATACCTGTGAGCGAGCTTCATGCTGTGCATGCAAAAGAAGATTCACTTTGCATGCTTATACAGGGTTAAACTTCTATAATTGCAACACACCTGTTTTCTGCCATTTTATTGATAACAATCATTGTTTGTACTAACCGTTATTATAATTTTCGGCAGTAGATAAAAATATCTTTAGACTTACCAGCTTATAATATTTCTGAAGTACAGATAGTAAAACGTATGCGATGATGATTGATTTAAAACTTAAACAAATGCAGCACGAAGTAGAGACTTGGAGGCGCATGCTTTTGTATATGCAGGAAGAAAATATCCATCTAAAGAATCGTTTATCTGAAGTATTGAAAGACAGGTTTGATAAAAAAATGCTGGAGGTAGTAGAGGTTTTTCAAAGTAAATTTATTACGCAGGATGATTTAGTGAACAGTTTAAAAAAAGAAGTTGCAGCTGTTGAAGAAACACTGTATAATAAAATAATTTCATCCAGAAATGTTGCACATCCATCAGAAACAAGAATTGCAGCTATCAGAAATAATTTAGAGGCCGCTGAAAAAATATTTGCAGGTATAAAAACAGATTTTAATCATTATCTGTCAAAAAATATTAATGAACAATAAATGCAATAATGATGAAAAATAAAATGCTTATAAAATTTGTCTTGCTTGTTTTAATTTCAGGCTGTGCATCCTCTAAAATAACAAGTTCATGGAAACAACCTGCAGCTGTCGCACAAAAACCAATGAAGATTATGGTTATTGGTGTTATAAAAGAAAGCGATAGATCGATACAGGAAAATATGGAAAATCATCTGGTGGGAGATCTTGAAAAACTTGGTTACACTGCCGTATCATCTTTAAAAGAATACGGCCCAAACAGTTTTAAAAAAAGTGATACTGCCGCTGCGATATTAAAATTAAAAAATAGTGGTGTAGATGCTGTCCTCACCATCGTATTGCTCGATAAAGAAAAAGAACAACAGTATGTTGAGAGCAATTATAGAAACCAGTTTTACGGTTACAGATACGAAATGTACATGCGTATTTTTGAACCTGATTATTATGTAACCAATACCAGCTATTTCTGGGAAAGTAATTTTTACAACCTAAAATCTGCCCAACTTATTTATTCTGTGCAAACAAAATCTTTTAATCCCGATGACGTAGCTGCACTCGGGCATGAGTATGGTAAAATGATTGTAAAGGATATGGTAAAGCAAAAAGTTTTAAGTCATCAATAAAATAATAATTTTTATAACTAATAATTTTATCATGAAAATCAATGTAGGCAAAACAGACAGAATACTTAGGATGATTTTAAGCATTATCGTTGCCGGAGTTGGGTATTATTATAAAAGCTGGTGGGGCTTGGTAGCTATTATTCCAATACTCACATCGTTTACAGGGTTTTGTCCACTTTATCGTTTGATAGGAATGAATACATGCGCCAGCAGTGTTACGGATAAATAACAATAGATGAGAGAAGATCATAAGGATTTCAAGAAGATGCTAACTCTAATTGAGCTATGTATGCATTGTGCATTTGCGAATTGTGAAAGGACAAAGGAGCAATAATTCTTCCCATTACAAAAAATGGCTTTGTATCATTCAATTATTTAAAGTAGTCAAATAATTTTAAAAAAATATTATGGAACAAAATCAAAATTCCGAAATTACCAGCATGCCGAGAATCGGAGATAAAGCTCCCGAATTTAAAGCCATCACTACACAAGGTGAAATTAACTTTCCCGGAGATTATAAAGGAAAATGGATTATTCTGTTTAGTCATCCTGCTGACTTTACGCCAGTGTGCACATCAGAGTTTATGACTTTTGCCAAAAGAGAACCAGAATTTACAGCGCTCAACTGTCAATTGGTTGGCTTGTCAATTGATGGATTATACAGCCACATCGCTTGGCTTAGAACCATCAAAGAAAAGATTGAATTTAAAGGCATGAAAAATATGGAAGTTACTTTTCCATTGATAGAAGACATCAGCATGGAAGTTGCAAAAAAATATGGAATGATACAACCGGGCGAAAGTTCAACAAAAGCAGTAAGAGCCGTATTTTTTATTGACCCCAAAGGAGTCGTTCGTGCACTTATTTACTACCCGCTTTCAACAGGCAGAAATTTTGATGAATTAAAAAGGGCACTTATTGCTATGCAAACAGCTGATGCATATGCAGTGGCTACACCTGCAGATTGGCAACCCGGCGATGACGTGATTGTACCCACAGCCGGCTCCTGCGGTGTTGCAAAAGACAGAATGGAAAAAAACGAAGACGGAGTTACCTGTTTTGATTGGTTCTTCTGCACTAAAAAACTTTCTATAGAGCAGGTAAATAATTCCGTAAAAATTTAATAATGCTTTTATGAAAAAAACATGGGGTCAGTGGAAACAATCACCATAGTTTCCCTATCTATGTTTTTTGTTGCATTATATTTTACTCATGTCATTATAGGTACATTGACTTCGATACGATTGATCGTGATGGGCATTTTGTAAGTACAAGTCTTATTAGTTTTTGCCTGTTTGTATTTTTCATTCGATTTAAGTACAAAGAAAACGTCCAAAACTGAATTAGTTCATTTGCATAAGATTAAAATATTTTCAAATAAAAAGTTCGAAAATTAAAAACACATTTAAATACAATTAGTATGGAAACACATTATTATAATGTTGATGTAAATTGGGAAAATAGCCGCAGAGGTATCATCTGTTCACCTGAATTAAACAAAAAGGATGGCGTTTGTATTGAGGTAGCAACACCACCGAAATTTCCGAAGGGAATATAAGGAATTTGGTCTCCCGAACATTTATTTGTCGCAGCTGTTAGCGGTTGTTTAATGACTACCTTTTTAGCTATTGCAGAGAATTCCACACTTGAATTTGCAAGTTTTAGTTGCAGGGCAAAAGGCAAACTCGAAAAGATTGATGGCAAATTATTAATGAGCAAAATACTACTCCAACCTAAGGTTGTAATCCATAATGAACAGTTTAGGGATAAAGCAGTTCGTATATTAAAAAAAGCTGAAGATGCTTGTTTGATAGCGCATTCCGTTAAATCAAAAATAACAATGGAGATAAATATTGATGTACTGCCTTTGTTAATTGAAAGCAAATGAATAGTTGGATTTCACTACTTTATAAGGCTGTAACTTAAAGGAACCGCACGGGTTGAAAGCGTTAAAAATAGGATTAAAAAGCATACCTTTTTTGGCAATGGGGTATTGAAATGAAAATAACAATATTTCACACAGCCTCAAAAAATCAAGAAAAATACGAGTGAGTTCTTTATGGATATCAGCTTCTCTCTAAATACAATCTATCAAATTAAATGAAAATTCTTCAACCGAAATTATTATTACTGCTCATACTAAGCATTTCCTGTAAACACAATAGTGGGCAAAATAATCATTTACAGAAAGACACTGCTGTGGCTGCCTCAAATAGTATTGTGGGCAATTTCAGCAACCAACAGAAAATAAAATTTGATTCGGTAAAACTTACAGAGTTCTTGATAAAATATCCGCAATTAATTTCTTTTAAAAAAGAGTTAGATTCTTTTTATTTCAATAGGCTATATGCTTATGCTTGGTTTGATGATAAAGGCTTGATAGAGCAAGCTGCTCACTTGTACAACCATACTCAAAACATAACTAGTGAAGGGTTAAAAAATAAATCACCCTATCAAACCGAATTTGCCTTAATAATGGGTACAGACCATGCAGACAGCATAAACGTGAACACCGAAATAATGCTGACTGCCCAATATTTTTTTTATGCTAAAAATGTATGGGCTGGCTTAAATGAAAAAGAAATACAAAATAATAATTGGTATATCCCCCGAAAAAAAATATCCTCAGCCGTCCTGCTGGATTCGTTGCTTAATGGAAAAGATGTATTAAATAGTCCACCTGTTTACAGGCAGTATTCCCTGCTAAAAAATCAATTAAAAAAATACGAGGATATTAAGCAAGCCGGTGGCTTCGGTATTGTTGATGATGTAAAAAAAAGTTTTAAAAAAAGAGATTCATCTGTGATTATTACAGGCATTAAAAAATGGCTTTGTATTTCTGGAGATTTACCGTTAGGCGACACCAGTGCTGTATTTAATGATAACCTTGAAGCTGCCGTTAAAAAATTGCAGAAACGTTTTGGATTAACAATTGACGGGGTTATTGGCAAGGCACTGATAATGGAATTGAATGTACCGGTTGAAATGAGAATGCAGCAGATAATGGTAAATATGGAGCGAAGTCGCTGGGTGCCTATAAGTGTTGCAACAGATTATCTGGTAGTGAACATCCCGGAATTTAAACTTCATGCGTATGAAAAGGATAACCTTTTATGGAGTATGGATGCGGTAGTGGGAAAGCCTGTACACAATACGGTTATATTTTCAGGCAAAATAAAATATATTGTGTTTAGTCCCTATTGGAATGTGCCACCAAGCATATTAAAAAATGAAATTTTACCGGGCATTCGCCGCAATAAAAATTATTTAGCAAGCCACAATATGGAATGGAGCAATGGGCAGTTAAGGCAAAGATCCGGACCTGATAATGCACTGGGTTTAGTTAAATTTTTATTCCCAAACAGTTATAATATTTACCTGCATGATACACCATCAAAATCATTGTTCATCGAAAGTAGCCGGGCTTTTAGTCATGGATGCATACGCCTGTCAGATGCAGAAAAACTAGCAAATTATCTATTAAAAAATGATACCGCATGGACATCAGAAAAAATTTCCACAGCCATGCATTTGGGCAGGGAAGGTTTTGTAACCCTAAAAAAATCAGAAACCGTTTTCATCGTTTATTTCACAGCTTGGGTTGATTCAGAAGGACAATTGAATTTTAGAAAAGATTTGTATAATAGGGATATACGTTTGGCTGCAATGCTTTTTGAAAAATAAATATGCTTCTCTCACTTAAATACATACTAAAATTCTATGTTTAATTTTCGATGACAGTCAATTAATCAAACTCCCCAGTTTCTTCTCATTTAATATCACAATGTTCCCCGCATTAATTTCTATCAAATGTTCATTTCTAAAATCGCTTAACGTGCGTATGAGCGATTCGGTTGCCGTGCCTGCAATGGTTGCGAGGCTTTCTCTGCTTATGCTTATCTCAAAATTATACGGCCCCTCCGTTTTATATTTTTTTTGTAAAAGCATCAATGCTTCCGCAACTTTTTTGCGCAATGAATTATAAGCAAGCCCTAATAACTGTTCTTCTTTTTCGGCAATATTTTTTGCAAGCAGTTGTATAAACTTTCTGGCAACTTGTGGGTTATTGGTTAGGAGTTCATCAAAATCTTCTTTGGGTATAACCGATAAAGTTGTTTCTTCCATGGCTTCTGTTGTATCATGGTAAACACTTTCTTCCAGCATGGCTATATATCCAAAAAAATCGCCGGGGCTATATAATTCTATCACAAGCTCTTTGCCATCATCATTGGTTTTGTAAGCCTTTACTTTTCCTGATACAACATAATAAAGTCGGTTAGGGTGGTTGCCTTCAGCATAAACAATTTGTTTTTTTTTATATTTATTTATATTTCTGTTTTGAGCCAGAGAAAGCAAGTCATTTTTACCATACGATGATTTTAATAATAGAGTTAAGTCTTCTATTGTTGGATTTAAATATTGTTTTAATGCATCCATTTTTTTCAAGCGGCTGTCTATGGCATTTAATAATTCTGTGCCATCAAAGGGTTTTGTAATGTAGTCGTCAGCACCTTGTTCCATCCCTTTTCTAAGGTCGTTCCTTTCCGTTTTTGCAGTAAGAAAAATAAAGGGTGTATTTTTTATTGCTTTATTTTTTTGTACCGCATGTAATACACCGTAACCATCTAATATTGGCATCATTATATCACATACAATTAAATCAGGTATTAGCTGCAATGCAAGCTCCACACCAATTTTTCCATTTGCAGCTGTGGTTACTTCATAGTTTGCAAGACCGAGTATTTCTGCAGTATTTTCCCGAATATCATCATTGTCTTCTATCAGTAAAATCTTTTTCATTTTCTGTATTTTATTGTGTTTTTTGTATATCACCTTTTGGAGTAAAACCAGAAAACTTACTTTTTTATTTCTTGTTAAATGTCAATAAAAATTCTGTGCCTTTTTCAAGCTCACTGTTGCAGGCTGTACTGCCATTCATTAACTCAGCATATTTCGCAATAATATGAAGCCCTAATCCTGTACCTTTTATGTTTGCTACATTAGCTCCTCTAAAAAAACGTTCCCATAGATGGCTCTGGTCTTCTTTTGAAATTCCAATTCCTTTATCTTTTACACGAAGTATAAGTTGTTTATTTGTTGCTGTAGTTTCTATTTCAACAGTACTTCCTTCTGCAGAAAATTTACTTGCATTAGATACCAGATTCATAATTATATGTTTCATTAATGAGCTATCCAGTTCTACTTCTGTTTCGCCCTCGTGCTTGTAATTTATTTGCTGGCCTGGCTTTAAATTATTTTTTATTTCTTCTATAACAGCAGCAATATGAGTTCTAATATTAAAATAAGAAATCCTTACAGGTATTTTTCCTTCTTCAATTTTACCTACACTTAAAAAATCATTTAAAATATCTGTAAGCATATTTACTGATGAAACAATTCGCTGCAAATGTTTTTCACGCTTAGTTTGCTCATCTGTAAGTACATATTTTTCTATGAGATAAGAAGATGAGAGTACGGTGCTTAGTGGTGTGCGAAACTCATGTGATGCCATAGAAACGAATCGGGATTTTAATTCGCTCAGCTCTTTTTCTTTTGCCAGCGAACGTGATAATTCTTCTTTAGATTTCTCTAACTGGTGCATGGCGTCCGTCAATTCTTTTGTGCGCTGTTCTACCGTAGCTTCCAGTTCGTCGTTTAGTTTTATAATTTCTGCTTCTGCATTTTTCCTGATAGATGTGTCGCTAATAAATGCAATTACATTTTTATCCCCATCTTTTTCATAGTTACCGAGGCTTACTTCAACCGAAAATTCATTCCCATCTTTTTTAACCCCAAACAAATCCATACCAACTCCCATTGGCCTACTCTTAGGGTTGTGTATGTAATTTTCCCGATGATCTACATGCCTGTAATGAAATCTATTTGGAATGAGTATTTCTATTGGCTTATCAATTATTTCATCAATTGCATAACAGAAAAGATTGAGTGCAAAAGGATTTACTGAAAGAATAATTCCTTGGCTGTTTACTACCACAATTCCCATAGAAGCGTGGTTAAATAAGGCTTCATAACGATATGACTGGTTATAATTATTTTGTTCTGTAGCGGGCATTCTTAAATTTAGGTAAAAAGCATAAATAATTGATATTAATAAAATGTATTATTATTTTTTGTTTCGTTATGCTTTTACCAAAAAGATATCGATGTTAATCATCGACTGGTGGCTTTTTATAATCATCATCTATTTGACTTTCAAATTTCTTTTTCTCCTTATTATTATGGATGATAGTGAAGATTATTAGTGCAAGGCTGAGTATTACAATAATGGTGACGTACAGCGCTTTCATATTTAATATTTTTAAAGTAATAGATTTTATGAAGCATGAACTTGTATGACCTGCATTAATTGATTAGCAGTGACCACGCCAGACTGGCGCCATTTTGTTTCACCATTCTTAAAAAGAATGAGTGTAGGCACGCCCTGTATTTGGTAAGCAGCTGCAGCCTGCGGACTTTTATCAATATCGATTTTTAAAATAGTTACTCCATCCCCGAGTTTCTGTTTTAGTTCTTCTAAAATTGGTTTCATCGTTTTACATGGTCCACACCATTCCGCAAAAAAATCTACCAACGTAGGTTTGTTACTTTTAATTATCTCTGAAAACTTGTTAGACATATAATTATCTTTTATTTTATTATTTTTTTGAATCGGTAAAACGCTTTTTCCATTTCACAATTTCAAACCAAATTACACTTAAAAAGCCTATAGCAATACTAATCAACAATTGTGCTGCATTAAGTTGCTCAAACTTAAAAAATACTGCCAGTGGTTTTACATAAACCAATAAAATTGTAATAGCAATTGTTATACTTATAATAAGTGGTATCAAATTATTTTTATACTTCATAGTTGCAAAAATGGAATAATGAAAAGACCGGTTTACTAAAGTTAAAAATATATTGGCAGCTATTAAAACCGTGAATACCATCGTACGGGTTAGCCCTTCGCTGTAACCTTGCTGTAGCGAATACTGATATACTGTTAACGTACCTGCAGTTATTATTAAACCCTGCACACAGCTTGTAGTTAATTCTTTCCAATTAAAAAAAGTATTGGTAAACGGACGTGGATTTTGCAGCATGGTACTTTTTTCCATAGGTTCATTTTCATAAATGATGGAGCAGGTGGGACCCATAATTAATTCTAAAAAAATAATATGTACCGGCGAGAAAATATTTGGATACAGCCAACTAAACGCCAACGGAACAAACACCGTAAGTATAATTGGAATATGAATAGAGATGATATACTGAATGGCTTTTTTAAGGTTAGCATAAATCTTTCTTCCCATTGCTATGGCATCTACCATTCTTGATAAATCATCGTCAGCCAAAATTAGCGATGCTGCCTGCTTGGCAATCTCAGTACCTTTTTTACCCATGGAAATACCAATATGTGCAGCTTTTAGTGCAGGGCCATCGTTTACCCCATCTCCCGTCATGGCAACTATCTCGTTATTGGTCTTTAATGCATTTATGATTTTTAATTTAGCATCAGGAAACATTCTTGTAAAAATATTTGTACCAGCAACTATTACTTTTAACTCGGCTTCCTTTAGTTTCATTAATTCATCTCCATTTATGCTTTTTCCCCATCCTTTAAAATCAATTTGTTTAGCAATGGCAGCAGTTGTAGCTGCATTATCGCCGGTAATTATTTTTACAGAAATACCGGCAGCATAAAAATCTTCTAAAACTTTATTAATATTTTTCTTTGGAGGATCGTAAAAACCAACAATCCCTTTAAAAATAAATTTATACTCCTGCTGGGTACCCAGAAAATTATGGTCTTCAAAAATAGCTTCGCCTACTGCCAATACTCTGTAACCCTCTGTTGTAATTGTTTTTATAGCTTCTTCAATTTGTTGTTTTTGTTTTTCATCCAAATTAGAAATATTCATCAATGCCTCCGGTGCACCTTTAGCAGCAATAATCCGTTTACCGACATTATTTTGAAAAATGTGTGTCATCATTGGTGGCTTACCACTCAAAGGATATTCGTGAATCATTTTATAATCAGGTCGTTCATCAAACTTTTTTACACTTTGATATGCACTGTGCAAAGCCACTTCCATTGGGTCAAATGCAATGGGTTCACTTGCCCACATTGCCAGCCTTATTATTTCTTTCTCCTCTTCCCCCATTTCATTTTCTGCTGAAGAAATTTGGTTGTTTGTCAGTACAAATATTTTTGCCAGGCTCATTTTGTTTTCTGTAATCGTGCCTGTTTTGTCTGTACAAATAACGGTAGCGCTGCCAAGAGTTTCTACTGTTTTCATTTGCTTTACCACAATACCCAGTTTCATTAATCGCCATGCACCCAGCGCCATAAAGCTGGTAAATGCTACCGGTATTTCTTCGGGCAAAATACTCATGGCAAGCGTAAGTGCTTTTAATAAACTATCAAGCACCTCACGAGATTGAAAATAATTAACTGCCCATACAATTAAAAAAATTACAGCACCTACAATAACCATTTTTTTTACAAAATTGTTTATCTGTAACTCCAGTGGCGTTTTTTCTTCCTGTATTTCTTCTAAACTTTTTCCTATTTTTCCTAACCGGGTTTCGTTGCCAATTGCAGTAATAGCGGCTATGGCTAAACCTCCAGCCACACTTGTACCGAGATAAATTAAATTGTCTGGTACATTTTTATCTTTACTTACAGCAAAAGATTCTCCCGTGAGAATGGATTCGTTTACCGAAAAATCATTGGAATGTACTATCAGCCCATCCGCGGCTATTGATGTACCTTCTTCCACCATCAAACTATCACCTACTACAAGCTCCTCACTTTTTATTTCTTTAACTTCTCCGTTTCTTATTACTTTGCAATGTGGTTGGGTAAAGTTTTTTAATTTTTCTAAAGCATTTCTGCTTCTGCTATCCTGATACAAAGAAATGGCCGAAACTAAAATGATAGCTGATAACATAAAAATACCATCGCCACTATCTCCACTAATAAAATAAATAGCAGATGCTGCCAACAATAAAATAAGCATCGGTTCTTTTGCTAAACTTTTCAATGCATCTAAAAAACCATTTTCTTTTTTGTATTGTAGCTTATTATGGCCATACTTTTCTCTGGCAATAGTTACCTGCGCATCAGTTAAGCCATTTATATTAAAATTATTTGCGATCATATTTGGAATTATTTTTTTCACTTATACCAAAAATAATTTTGTACAACTGCACCAACAGCAAAGGCATTAAACTGGCCACAATTGCAACTATCCACATATCGCTGTTTAATTTATTTTAACCCAACACAAACCTCATTTGCAGCACAGCAAAACCAATATCATAAGCCCGGCACATATTAAAATTGCCAGCCGAATATTAATGCATTTACAAAAATGACAACGACAATAGCAACAGCCTCAATATAATTTTGAAAATAAATGGTAACAGCCACCTCAAACAATAACAAATAAACAATGGGGCTTTTAAATTGCAATACTAACATTAACCATACGGGCTTTTGCTTTTGTACCTCATATATATTTGATCCAAAATTTTTGTACGGGTTTCTGCTTCTGATTGGCTAATCCCTTTTTTCAGCACTTGTTTTCAGCACTGATACAATTTCTTCTACAGATAAAGTATGAACATTTTCTAACGGATATTTTATGTTCATACTTACCATGTTTTATGATTTAGGAAAAACCAATAATGGCACTTTTGCATTAAAAGAATATTCTGCTGATTTACTTGATAAGAATATTTTTTCAAACCAACTTCTGTTTTGCTCTGTAAACA
The DNA here is from genome assembly GCA_043787295.1 of Ferruginibacter sp. Lineage (GTDB taxonomy): Bacteria > Bacteroidota > Bacteroidia > Chitinophagales > Chitinophagaceae > Ferruginibacter. Next base: position 14,972 of record JAYVVD010000084.1, read on the forward strand.
TTATCATTACTGAAGGTTCTGTTTTTTTTACTACAACCTCAATATCGGATACCAAAGAATTATTAGGATTTCGTGGGATCGTTTTAAACCCAATATTGTAAGAATCTATTTTTTTGATGGCGTTTTCTATTACTGCTAAATCAGCGGTTTTATCCGGTGCAGAAGTAAGGTGCAATAATTCAACTGATACTTTAAGTGGTTCTGCAAATGCAATTACTTTTGCGATTTCTTTCTCATAATTAAACAGGTCGGAAACATACAGAATTTTAGAAATAGCAGTATTTATATATTGATGTGGAACCGCAATAACAGGTACTGCAGAATTATTAATGAGGTTGGCTGTATTTGTACCAAGCAATCTTTTAAAATTACCAGCTCCCTTCGTACTTATACATATATAGTCAATATTATTTTCTTCGGCATACTCTCTTATAGTTGTATCTATAAAAACAGAACTTTGGATAACGCATTTGTAATTTGCATCAGTAATATTTAAATTCTTATAAATATTACCAATAAATAAGTCCAGTTTTTCCTGAATTATTATTGCCTGATCTTTTTCATAGCCTTCAATGATAACCTCATTCCACGTTGTAGGAATTAATACATGATAAGTATGAAAAAAAACAATTTCAAAATTATTTTGCGAGGCAAGCTGAATAGCAAAGTGCAAACCTGCTTTTGAATTATCAGAGAAATCTGTGGTTGCAAGAATTGTTTTCATTTTTAATTTTTTAAGTTACAAAGTGATTTTACTTCTGACATGATATTTGAGATTCGTAATTTTACAATACCCATATTATGAAACAAAGGCTCATTTTGTAAAAGTTCTTTACACAATACAAATCCTTTTGATAAAATATTTGCTTTTTCTTTGCTTGTTAGCGTAGTTAAACATGTTACCGGATACAGACCTGATTTATCAATTAAATTACTTAAACTTTTGTTGTGCGGATAATCCCACCCCAGCATTTGCATACCTGAACATACGCCATAAGTAATTGCATCCGAAGAAAATTTAGTATTTGTTGCCACACAGCATTTTAGTGGTTTAAGGGAAGTTTTACTCCATTTGCTTGCAATATCCTTATAGCGGGAATTAATATACAGCGGTATTTTAACATCGCTTACAATACCTGTACTGTTATGGTATTTACATTCTACCAATAAGAAATGATCAATGTTTTCAGCAAGCAAATCTATCTCATGGGTTACACAGGCACCTTGTAAAAAAAGTTGTGTTTGAACAGTGTAACCCTGCCATTCAAAAATTGCGGCAATATACTTTTCAAATGGGAAACCAGAAGGCCCCAATGCCATAATAGCTCTTTTTAAATTATATCTACCTGCATTACTGCGAGATCCTCTTTTTAAAAGACTATAGGCTGCCTCGTATATTTTTTTTGTAGAAATACCGTTGTATAAACTTGATTGTATTTCGGCTAAAATATTATTTATGGTGATTTCATCTGCACCGGATTTTTTTAATGAAGCACGTAATTTATCAGGAGAAAAAACATCTTGCAGGCCTGAAGCTTTTTTTATTATAATGTTTTTAATTAGCATAAATTATATTCTGATTAAATAAATTTTATGCCACCGTAATTTTCTTTTCCAGATAAACATCCTGTACTGCATTAAGCAATGAAACTCCTTCTGTCATTGGTCTTTGAAAAGCTTTTCTGCCCGTTATAAGTCCGGTGCCTCCTGCTCTTTTATTAATCACCGCAGTAATTACTGCATCTTTTAAATCAGATTCTCCTTTAGATTCTCCGCCGGAATTGATTAGCCCAACTCTGCCGGCAAAACAATTGAGTACCTGGTAACGGCATAAATCAATAGGATGATCAGATGATAGTTTGCTGTACATTCTTTCATCCATTTTACCATATTTTACTTTCTCTGTATTTAAGAATTTATAACCGCCATTGTTTGCCGGTAATTTTTGTTTTATTATATCGGCCTGTATTGTTACACCTAAATAATTTGCCTGCCCGGTAAGATCTGCCGATAAATGATAATCTGTATCTGTACTTTTAAAAGCATTGTTTCTTAAATAACACCATAAAACAGTTGCCATACCAAGAGAGTGTGCTTCTTCAAATAAGCGGGCAATTTCTACAATTTGCCTGCCGGACTCTTCTGAGCCAAAATATATAGTAGCACCCACCGCTTTGGCACCAAGGTTCCATGCATCTTTTGCTGAACCAAATAATATCTGATCTGCTTTATTGGGATAAGTAAGCAATTCGTTGTGGTTAAGTTTTACAATGAAAGGAATTTTATGCGCATACTTTCTAGAGAGCATTGCAAGCCCGCCAATAGTACTTGCTACAGCATTGCAACCACCTTCCATAGCGAGTTTAATAATATTTTCAGGATCAAAATACAATGGGTTAGCTGCAAAAGATGCTCCTGCACTGTGTTCTACTCCTTGGTCAACGGGCAGTATAGAAAGATGACCGGTGCCTGCAAGTCTGCCTGAGTTATATATAGAGTGTAGGCTACAAAGTGTTTGTGCATTTCTGTTAGATAAACTATATACATCATCAATAAATTGTGACGATGGAAGATGTAATAAATCTTTGGAAACAGTTTCGCATACATGTGTAAGCAAATTCGAATTTTCATTTCCTATCAAGGATTCTATTTGATGTAAGTCCATATATTTTATTTTAAAATAGAAATTTTCTTTCGTTAAAATTAATTGTTTCAAACAACCTTTCCACGTCTTTCACATTACACAACTCAGTTCCTGAATTCATAGTAGCAGCTGTCCCACAAGCCACGCCATAATTAACTGCTTCTAAAATATTTTTTCCTTTATGCAAAAAGTGTACAATACCAGCCACCATACTATCGCCTGCGCCCACTGTACTTTTTCTTATCACCGCCGGAGGTTTTATCAACACCTGCAAGTCTTTTGTCACAAGCATTGCCCCATTTTCGCCCATAGATATTACTATTACTTCACACATGCCTTTATCTATGATCAATTTTGCAGCGGCTTCTGCCTCGTTAATTTGCAAATCATTTTTACCCGCAAGAAAACTTAGTTCACCAAGATTGGGCTTTAATAAATATACACCCTGCTCTACAGCTTTTTTTAAAGGCTCTCCAGATGTATCTACAATAAATTTTGCTCGTTTATCTTTTGAAATTTTGGCCAGCATTGCATAAACATCATGTGGCACACCAGGTGGTAAACTACCACTAGCAATAATGAAAGATACATCCTCCATTTCTTCTACAGCCTGCAGGCAATTTTTCCATTCAGCTTCGGTTAATGCAGTGCCCGGCATTCCAAAACGATACTGCGCATTTGATTCTTCATCAAGTACAATAATATTTTCCCGTGTTTCGTTTTGTGTTGCAATAATAATAGCCGGTATGTTTTCTGCCTCCAGTAAATGGTTAAAATATTTACCGGTATAGCCGCCTGATGGGAAAACAGCCGTAGCAATACCGCCGAGTTTTTTTATGGCTCTGGCAACATTAATGCCACCACCGCCGGGTTCAAGTTTTGGTGCAGAACATAAAAGCTTTTTGTCGGGGCATAATTTTTTTATAGCGGTGCTTTTATCAATACAGGGGCTAAACGTTACTGTTACAATTTTAGGAAGCATAAAAATCTAATTATTTCCATTGCCACTAATGCTTTCTTCCACCAATGAATGAGTTAATAAATTTTTGCACGGGGTGTTGCTTTGTGCACATTCAATATTATAAAAAGTTGTATCTGCAATATTTGTAAGCGCCTGTTTTGT
>JAYVVD010000085.1:0-4646 GCA_043787295.1 Ferruginibacter sp.
AGTGAAATTTATTACAAAGACTGGAATGCATATTTAGATGGAAAAAAAGTGAATTTTTTCAAAGTTAATTATGTATTGCGAGCAATGGTTGTACCTGCAGGCAAACATAATATTGAATTTAAATTTGAACCATCTCTGTTTTTTTTAAGCAAAAAAATAAGTGCTGTTGCAAGCTGGTTGCTGTTTGTTTTATTGCTGGCAGCATTATTTATTGAATGGAAGAACACAAAAAACAGCGCCACGGAAATTTAAAATACCTATTATTCAACTAAGCCCCAATATAGCAATAATTGCACCTTACAACGTGTACCCAGCCCGTACTGGTGGCAAAAAATTCATTGCCAGCTTTTATGAATATTTGGCAAAGATTTACCCGGTAAGTTTTATTTCTGTAGATGAAAATGAAATGCCTGACGCATTATCCAATTCTTTTTATAGAGTTTTGGGAAGTTCAAAATTACGTTATGCAAACCCATTGCTATTTTTTAAATTAAAAAAATTAATACAGCAAAATAAAATAACAGACTTAATAATTGTACATCCCTATTACGGTTGGCTTGCATTACTTTTAAAGAAAAGTACAGGTGTAAAATTATCCTTGTTATCGCATAATATTGAATCGATACGTTTTAAGAGCATGGGAAAATGGTGGTGGAAAATGCTTTGGTTCTACGAAAAAAATACCCATAAAATAATTGATCATAATTTTTTTGTAACTCAGGAAGATCTGGATTTTGCTGTAAATAATTATGATCTTGATGCTGCAAAATGTGATGTAATTACATATGGTATTGATTGGGAAGAAATCCCATCCCGACAGAAAAAAGAAGAAGCTGCATTATTTTTAAGACAGCAATACGATATTAAGAAAGAAGAAAAAATTTTACTTTTTAACGGCACGCTCAATTATAAACCAAACATAGAAGCCATTGACTATATTATAAAAGAAATCAATCCATTACTTTTAAAAAATAATAATTATCACTATAAAATTATTATTTGCGGCCAAGGGTTGCCAGAATCTTACAATGAATTAAAAAATTATAAAAATATTATTTATGCAGGCTTTGTTGATGATATAAATATTTTTTTTAAAGGAGCAGATGTTTTTTTAAACCCGGTAATAACGGGTGGTGGTATCAAAACAAAACTGGTGGAAGCCCTTGGAAATAACCTCACAAGTATAAGTTGCGAAAGCGGGGCTTATGGTATTCCTGCAGAAATTGCCGGCAGTAAATTAACCGTTGTTGATGATTTTGATTGGGCATCTTTTGCTGATGCAGTTTTTGCTGCCGATGTGCATGCAAACATATCTGCATCTTTTTTTAATCACTTTTATTGGGCTAATATTGCAGCAAAAGCAGGGCGAATTATTTCGGGTTAAAAACAAAACAGCGCATGAAAATTTTAATAACAGGTATAGCAGGTTTTGCGGCAAAACATTTTCTCCATTATTTAAATGAACAAGAACCAGGCAGTGAGGTAATGGGTATTTTTAATGAGACATATCCCGAATTTGAGAATGAAAATTTTGAAGATTTACACATCTCTTTATCAAAAATAAATTTATTAGACAAAGATAAAATTGCTGCCTTAATAGAAGAATTTAATCCTGCTTATATATTGCATTTAGCCGGCAGAAGCAGCGTTGCTAAGAGCTGGAAAGCTCCTGCAGATTCTGTTATGGACAATACGAGTTTCTTTTTAAATATAGTAGATGCGGCAAGATTACTTAAACTTAACTGCAGAATTCTATCTGTTGGTTCTACTGAAGAATATGGGAATGCCAATGCCGGTTTGCCATTAAAAGAAACTGATTGTCCTGACCCTGCAAGTCCATACGGAGTAGCGAGGGTATTACAGCAAAAACTTGTAAAAATATATGCCGAAAGTTATGGGGTTGATATTGTGCATACAAGATCGTTCAACCATATTGGTCCTTATCAAAAATCAGATTATGTAATATCATCTTTTGCAAAACAAATTGTACAACAGGCAAAAAAAGGAATATTAAAAATTGAATTGGTTACAGGAGATATAAATGTAACAAGAGATTTTAGTGATGTAAGAGATGTTGTGCGGGCTTATTATTTGTTGCTTTACAAAGGCGTAAAAGGTCAAACGTATAATGTGTGTTCAGGAAAAGGATACTTAATAAAAGATATGATTGACCTTTTTTCAAACATTATTGGTGAACATGTTTTTCATACAACGGACGAAAAAAACTTTCGCCCCTCAGAGAATAAAGTGATTATAGGTTCCTACGAAAAATTGATGGCCGCTACGGGCTGGAAACCTGAGTATTCTATTGAAGACAGTTTGAGAGATATTATAAAATACTGGGAGGAACAACTATAATTTAATACATTTCTGTATAGATTCATAAAGTAGTTCTGATGTGCGTTTCCAAGTGAAAAGATTCTTTTGCAATCGTCCTCTTTCAATTAACTGTACTTTTAATAATTGGTTATTCCAAAGGAGGTCCATCTTTTTAGCAATATCTTCCACGTTTAAAGGATCAACCAACAATGCTGCATTTCCTGCTACTTCGGGCATTGAGGTAGTGTTACTGCAAATAACAGGCACTTCACTTTGAAAAGCTTCAACAATGGGCAAGCCAAAACCTTCAAAAGTTGGAACAAAGGTGAGTGCAAAAGCACTACCCAAAAGATGAACAAGTTCATCATCACTAACTCTGCCTGTAAACACGATATCATGTTTAGAAGTCATTTTTGAAAGAACTGACTGCACAGTTTCATCACCCCAAAAAATATTTCCCGCTAATACTAATTTTAAGGAAGCATCGGTCTTTTTTTTGAAAACTTCAAATGCCTGCAAAAGGCGAACAATATTTTTGCGGGGATGCATTGAACCAATAAAGAAAAAATATTCTTTCCCTTCTGAATATTTAATTCGTGTTGCTTGTTTTAGGTCATCATTTAAAGGATAGAAATTTTCTTTGACACCACAGGAAACGTTGTCTATTTTATTTAAAGCAATTTTATACGTTTCACCAATATCAGATTTACTATATTCAGAAATTGTAGCAATCCTGCTTGCCTTGCGTGCAAATCTTGGATAAAAAGTTCTAAAGTAAATTCTGTTTCTAAATGGCAGATCCTGTGGCTGGTGCTCAAAATTTAAATCATAAATAATTGGAAGTTGCCTGCATTTTGTAGACAAACAAAGAAACCCTTCCATTGATAAAAAGAGATCAGGCTTGTGCTTTTTTAAAAAATAACCTACAACCAATTCCATGTAAAATAAATACAGTAATGGATGCCGGTATGGTGGAAAAATATGGTATTTTTTAGCATTTGGGTAATCAAAATAGTCTTCTATAAAATTTTTATCACAAAGAATTTGAAATTCAATTTCAGGATGATCTGCAATTAAAATCTTGAGCGTTTCAATAGTAAAATTCCCAATACCATCTATTTTTTTGTTTCTTAAAATCCAACAGTTTACCGCTATTTTCATAAATTTTATTGAACAGCAATTGCTGCATGGAAATGAATTTATAACTGCAAATTTTAATTTGTTTATTTGCAATACATTTGCGAAAATAATTAATTAAAAATTATTAAATGAAGACAGCACTAATAACAGGAGTTACAGGGCAAGACGGGGCATATCTTTCAGAATTATTATTGGAAAAAGGATACATAGTACACGGTATTAGAAGAAGAAGTTCTTTGTTAAACACACAGCGAATTGATCATTTAACTTATAATAAAAATTATGAAGACCGTTTTATATTGCACTATGGTGATTTAACTGATAGTAGCAACATTCTTAGAATCATACAACAGACACAACCGGACGAAATTTATAATTTAGGTGCACAGAGCCATGTACAGGTAAGTTTTGAAACGCCGCAATATACTGCCACATCTGACGGCACCGGAGTTTTACTAATTTTGGAGGCAATAAGGATATTAAAACTGGAAAAGAAAACGAAATTTTATCAGGCTTCCACATCCGAACTTTATGGTAAAGTGCAGGAAATTCCACAATCAGAAACAACCCCTTTTTATCCAAGATCTCCATACGGAGTAGCAAAACTATACGGGTACTGGATAACAGTTAATTATCGGGAAGCATATAATATGTTTGCTGTAAATGGCATTTTGTTTAACCACGAAAGTCCTTTGAGAGGAGAAAGTTTTGTAACCAGGAAAATAACAATAGGAGTAAGTAAAATAGTAAATGGAATAACAAACGAGCCATTATTGCTGGGCAATTTAGATGCAAGAAGAGACTGGGGTCATGCAAAGGATTACGTTGAAGGAATGTGGCGCATGCTTCAGCAAGATGTGCCCGAAGATTATGTTTTAGCAACAGGCGTAACCACGGTAATTAGAGATTTTGTAAAAATGGCTTTTAATTATGTTGGCATTACCTTGAGTTTTTCCGGTGAAGGAGAAAAGGAAAAAGGCTTCGTACAATCTTGCAGTAATACCAAATATAATTTGCCTGTTGGAACACAGGTGGTGGGTATTCATCCACGATATTTTAGACCTACTGAAGTAGAATTACTAATTGGAGATGCGACAAAAGCAAATACTAAACTTGGATGGAAACCAGTTTACGATTTACAAATGCTGGTGAATGAAATGATGGAAGCAGATTTGAAAATGGATGCT
>JAYVVD010000086.1:0-8016 GCA_043787295.1 Ferruginibacter sp.
TCATTAATTCTTTTTTGAGTATCAATAAAATGAGAATTACCACAATCAACAATTATATCATGGGCACTTATATATGGTTTTAAATCGTTTACCACTGCATCTACTATCGGTCCCGCAGGAACAAGCAGCATAATTATCCTTGGCAAATCCAACGATTGCACAAAGGCAGCAACTTCATTAAATGCTTTTACTTTTTTCCCTTCTGCCTGTGCATTTAAGTTGTCCGTTTGTTTTACATTTTTGTCGTAACCTGCTACGCTAAAACCATGGTCGCACATATTTAAAACAAGGTTACAACCCATAGTACCAAGACCAATCATTCCGTAATTGTATTTTTCTTCTGCCATAATTTTTTCTTAAAATAGGGAAATAAATTTTTCGTTAAAGCTAATAAAAAAACCTCTGCAAGGGCAGAGGTTTTTTTATAAATGAAATTGTAATTAAGAAGCTACAGTTGTAGTTTTAATTTTTGTTTTTTTACCTTTTTTAGACTTAACATTGGTAACAGTGGTTTTTACAGGAGTTGTGGTTTTAGCCATTACCGCTGTAGGGTTTGATGCTTTGTATGTTGCATAATCTGCAGCAGATAAAACTTCACCTTTAAAACCAATGCTCTTACTATCTTCTGCACCTGCAAATTTTACATTCATATGTTTATCCACTGGTCCTACATTCGCAGCATTAAAAGTTGCTGTAATTGTTCCTGTTTGTCCTGGTTTAATTGGAGATTTTGTGTAATCGCCTACTGTACATCCACAAGTTGGGTTTGCACTTTCAATAATTAAATCCGTTTTACCAATGTTGGTTACAATAAAAGTAGAAACTGCAGGAATTGACTGTGGAATTTTACCGAGATTGATAGTCTCTTCTTTAATTTTAGCGATGTCATCGGATTTTACCTGAGCGAAAGCACCTACTGATAAAGTTAATGCTGTAAATGCAAAGAATAATTTTTTCATGTTTACGTTTTTTTTTGTTTGAATTTAATTTTTGAGGTCATTTATGGTGGTATTTGCCGGCGCACTTGCTGCAGGAGTTTTCCAAACTTCACCTTTAATTGTTATAACTTTTGTTTGAGTGCCATTGTAAGTAATAGTCACAGGTTTTGTAAATGGACCTTCAGCGGCAGCGTTAAAACCTACTGTAATTATTGATTTGTCACCTGCGTTTATTAATTTTTCTTTATCCCATTGTGGAGTTGTACAGCCACAACCCGCAACTACATTATCTAATTTATAGGCTGTCTTTCCAATATTAGTAATTTCAAATTTGTAAGTTACTGGCTTACCCTGTGGTATTTTTCCAAAATCATGAATTTCTTTTACACTCAATAATTCTTCAGGTACTAATGTAACAGAGGAAGTATTACCTACCGGAACAGTTTTGTTAACTACCTCAGAAGCATGGTTAAGACCTGCATGTGAATCAACCATTATTGTTTGAGCATTAGAAATTAATGAACAGATACACAAAGCACTAATAAAAAAAATTTTTTTCATATTTTAAAAAAATTTGAGAATCCAAATATACAAAAAGGTTAGCTTTTTTTTAATTTTAGAAAACTAAAGCCGGTTTTTTAACAAAGCACTTTAAAATCAATAATTTTGCAGCAACTTACAGATATATGGATACCATAAATAATACAGATGCTGCATCAGAAGAAAAGTTAAGTTTTGATACTTTTAAATTTGAGGTATTGAAGGATTATAAATATGCATGTATCAGCAGAGAAACAAGTTTGATTGGAAGAAAAGAAGTTTTGACCGGCAAAGCTAAATTTGGCATTTTTGGCGATGGTATAGAAGTGCCTCAGATTGCTATGGCCAAATTTTTTAAACCGGGAGATTTTAGGTCGGGCTATTACAGAGATCAAACTTTTATGTTTGCCAGCGGTCTTGCTAGTGTACAACAATTTTTCGCACAATTATATGCCGACTCAGATGTGGCACACGATCCTTTTAGTGCAGGAAGGCAAATGAATGCGCATTTTGCAACACCAATGGTTGATGCAAAAGGGGAATGGTTACCATTAGCAACCACAAAAAATATTTCAAGTGATATTGCACCAACAGGGGGGCAAATGCCACGTGCATTGGGACTTGCTTTTGCCAGTAAATTTTTTAGAAATGTAAAAGAATTAAAAGAAGAAACTAATTTATCAAACAATGGAAACGAAATTTGTTTTTGCACCATTGGGGATGCTTCTACTAGTGAAGGACATTTTTGGGAAACCATTAATGCCGCAGGCGTTTTGCAGGTTCCCATGGCGGTTTTTGTATGGGATAATGGCTATGGTATTTCAGTGCCTAAAGAATACCAGACTACCAAAGGCTCCATATCTGCTGCTTTGGCTGGGTTTCAAAAGCAGGATGGTACCAATGGATTTGATATTTATAAATTAAAAGGCTGGGATTACGCAGGTATGTGCGAAGTATTGGAACCTGCAATAGATAGAATAAGAGAAACGCACACACCTGCAATTTTTCATATAGAAGAAATTACGCAGCCACAAGGTCATTCAACATCTGGCAGCCACGAGCGCTACAAAAATACAGATCGTTTATTGTGGGAAAAAGAGTGGGATTGTATCAAGCAAATGCGCAGCTGGATCATTGAAAATGCATTGGCAGATGAAGATGAAATAAAACTAATTGAAGAAGAATCTTTTGCACATGTAAAAAGCAGTAAACAGGCAGCATGGGAAGCATATCTATCTCCAATAAAAAGCACACTTGCAGAAGCAGTAATATTATTGGAAAAAACAAATAATGAAGCAGCTTTAAAACAGGTTACAATTCTAAAGGGATTACGAGAGCCGTATAAAAGAGATATTTTAAAAGCAATTGCAATAGCCTTATATGCTATTCCACCAACTGCTGCAAAAGAGGTAAAAAGTTTTTATGATGCAATGCTTCAGAAAAACAACAAAGAATATGATGCTTTTTTGTATAATGAAGGACCGAAATCAGCATTAAAAGTACCCGTAGTATCTGCAAAGTTTGATGATGCAGGAACCACAGTAAATGGTTATGAAATATTAAATAAATATTTTGATCAGTTATTTGCAAACAACAATAAAGTGGCAGCATTTGGGGAAGATCTTGGTTTTATTGGCGACGTTAATCAGGGCTTTAGTGGTCTGCAGGAAAAGTATGGCAGCGACCGTATTTTTGATACTGGAATAAGAGAGCTTACCATTATGGGGCAGGCGATAGGTATGGCTTTGCGTGGGTTGCGCCCTATTGCTGAAATACAATATCTTGATTATTTATTATTTGGTTTGCAGCCTTTGAGTGATGATGTAGCTACCACACATTTCCGTACTGCGGGACAACAAAGTGTGCCGTTAATAGTTCGTACAAGAGGTCACAGATTAGAAGGAATATGGCATAGCGGCTCGCCAATGGGACTGATTGTAAATGCGCTGCGTGGAATGTATGTATGTGTTCCCAGAAATATGACGCAGGCTGCCGGTATGTATAATACGCTTTTGCAGGGCAATGATCCCGGGTTGGTGATTGAATGTTTAAACGGCTATCGACTTAAAGAAAAATTACCTACAAATCTTGCAGAATTTACCGTACCACTGGGTGTGTGCGATATTTTAAGAAATGGTACAGATATTACCGTTGTAAGCTACGGTTCTACTTTGCGCATTGTTCAGGAAGCCGCCGAAACACTTACAAAAATGGATATAAGTTGCGAGGTAATTGATGTGCAGACTTTACTTCCTTTTGATATTAATCACAGCATAGTTGCATCTCTTAAAAAAACAAACAGAATTATTTTTATTGATGAAGATGTGCCCGGTGGTGCAGCTGCTTATATGTTTAATAAAGTAATGGAAGAACAAAAAGGATATAAATATTTAGATGTTTCTCCACGTACGCTTACCGGTAAAGATCATCGCCCTGGTTATGGAAGTGATGGGGATTATTTTGCAAAACCAAACGTAGAAAATGTGGTTTTAGAAATACGTAACATGATGGAAGAATAACCACAGACAAAGCAGGAATGGTATTTGTAAAATAATTGTTTTAATCATTTAATTTAAAACAAATAACATGGCTATTGTAAAAGTTATCGAAATCATTGCCTCATCACCATTAAGTTTTGATGATGCAGTAAAGCAGGGCGTTAAAGAAGTTTCTAAAACTGTTAGAAACATTGATTCTATTTGGGTGCAGGATCAAAAGGCCCATGTACGAGATGGGGAAATAGTTTCATATGGGGTTAACTGTAAAGTTTCTTTTAGAGTAACCGAAGGAGAATAATTAATTATTTTTTAAAACGCAGCATGATTTCATGTTGCTTTTTTTATTCTTTGTATTTTCCAACTGATTTTCTAAATCTTCTCTCATAATTTTTTTTTATTTCATGAAAACAAAAAACTTTAAAAATTTATTCTCGGTCACTAAAAAAACTTTTAGCGGTTTTATGGAGAATAAAATTATGAAGTTAAGTGCATCCCTTGCCTACACAACTATATTTGCAATGGCGCCACTGTTGATTATGATTCTGTTTTTATGTACTATTTTTTTACAAAAGGAGGCGGTAGAAGGAACTATTTATAACCAGATAAAAGGATTTGTAGGTTCAGCAAGTGCAGAGCAGGTTCAATCAATGATTAAAACTTCAAGCAAAGCAACAACAAGTACTTTTGCAAGAGTTGCGGGTATTATAGCCTTGTTGGTAGCAGCCACTTCTTTGTTTGCAGAAATCCAGGATTCTATAAATACTATATGGGGTGTAAGACCAAAAAAAGGGGGCGATATTAAATACTTTTTAAAATCAAGAATTTTATCATTTGGAATTATAGGAAGCCTTGGCTTTTTGTTGTTGGTCACACTCGGTATATCCACCTTTATAGATGGGTTTAGTGACCGGCTGGTACAGCATTTTTCAAATGTGGCGGTAGTGTTTATTTATATTTTTAATTTACTGTTGACCTTGTTTATTGTTGCCATTTTGTTTGCAGTAATTTTTAAGGTACTGCCGGATGCTCAAATAAAATGGACCCAGGTAAGAACAGCATCAATAGTTACAGCTATTCTTTTTATAGCAGGAAAATTTTTGATCTCAATTTATATTTCTAAAACCAACGTAGGCAGCACATTTGGCGCAGCCGGTTCTTTGGTTATCCTACTGGTATGGGTTTATTATTCTTCTATTATTTTATACCTCGGTGCTGAGTTTGCAAAACATTGGGCACTTGAATTTGGTTCTCCAATTTTACCTTCAAAAAATGCTGAGACCGTGCAAAGGGTGGAAGTTGCAGCAAAAGGAGAAACCCTGCAGGAAGCAGAGAAGGAAAAAGAAATTGTTGTAGATGCCAAGAAAATTGCCGGGGATGTTGTAGCTGAAGCCCATGAAGAAAAAGACAAAATTATTGAACAGGCTAATGCTGAAAAGAAGTATTAGCTTTTAATTCTAATATTTATTTCAGCTCCCTCTATAATTTTCAACATTTCAGACCAATGTTTATCTCAAATTATGATAAACCTTTTGCACATCTTCATCCTGTTCTATATGATCTACCATTTTTAAAACATCGTTCGCATCTTCTTCACTTAAATCTACGAGGGTACCGGGTATACGGGTAAGTTCTGCACTAATAAGCTCTAATTTTTTGTCTTCTATGGCTTTGTTCATATTACCAAACTCCGCAAAAGCGCATCTTATAATAATATTTCCATCCGCATCCTCACCAATTTCTTCCAGGCCAAAATCTATTAACTCCAACTCGAGTTCATCTATATCCTGACCGGTATTTTTTACTTTAAATTCTCCCATACGGGTGAAAGTAAATGCCACGCTTCCGCTAGTGCCAAGTGCACCTTTGGCTTTGGTAAAATGCATGCGCACATTTGCCACAGTTCTCGTCGTATTGTCCGTTGCAGTTTCAACCAACACCGCTACGCCGTGCGGAGCATAGCCTTCATAAATCATTTCGTCGTAACTGCTGATATCTTTACCCATTGCACGCTTAATAGCCGCTTCTACACGGTCTTTAGGCATATTGCAGGCTTTGGCATTTAAGTAACATCTTCTAAGTGCAGGATTGTTTTCCGGCTCTGGTCCTGCTGCTTTTACGGCTATTGCTATTTCTTTTCCAATGCGGGTAAAATCTTTTGCCATTTTATCCCATCGTGCAAACATGGCACCTTTTCTTACTTCAAATATTCGACCCATTAATAGTAGTTTTTGAGACTGCGAAAATAGAAATAAGTATTGAGATAATAATATTGAGTATTGAGATTGTAGTATTCAATATTGAGATTGAGCTCCCGAAATAGCACAGTTACTGGAATATAAATTTATACAAATCAAATGGTGAACAACTTATTATAAAGTAATCAAAATAAATTATTTTGAAAAAATTATTCAATTTTATTGCCCTAGCGTCTTTATCATCATTCCGGCAGGTAGCAAATCTATAAGATTCATTCCGTTCAGAATAGCTAATTCATTTAACCTTGCATCTTTTGTGTTATAATTTTTTAAAGCCTGCTGAAGTGTAATTGCCTTGTTCACAGTTTTAATTTTGATACGCTCAGGTTTTTTATTAATTTTTGATTGATCTGTCAGCTGTTTAAACCCTTCCATTGTATTTTTAAGTATGGGATAGTATTGGTTAAAATCTGCAGCGGATGTTGCTCCTAATAATAAATAAATTGTTTTATTATATTCTATCAAGTAAGATAAAATGCGAACGCTAACTTGCTGTTGAGGTTGCTGTTGTTGTTGTCCTTGTTGTGTTTGTTGCGGCAGTGGCTCAGCAACAATGGCTATTGCTGATAAACCATTTACTGTGGTAGATTGAGACTCCAGAGCTTTCAAATTATTTTGCAGAAGCATAGTATTTGCTGCTTTCTGCAAATTGTTTCCTGGTGCAAGCATCATCATTAAAAGCGCTTTACCATCTTTGGGGGCAAGTTGTACTCTTTGTGGTGTGTTTTGATAATTCCAATTGCCTGGTGTAGGAAACTGAAATTTCAATTGAGGGTGATAAAATATATTGTTTTCTAAAAAGCCCTGTCGTGGATCCTCTCCGTACACCAATCCCTCAATTCTTTTTAAATAAGTATTTCTGTTTACAATAGCATTGGTAAGGTTTAATTTTTGCTTCCAATCAACCGCTAGTTTTTTTACTGTTACATATCTGTCACCGGGGTTTGGGTGAGAAGATAAAAAAGTAGGTAATGCAGCAGATTCCGTACCCTCTGACTGTCTTTCCAATGTTAGAAAAAAATCTGCCATTTCTTTTGCGTCGTAACCAATTTTTGAGGAGTACTCTACTCCTAATGCATCTGCCTGGCGCTCTGCATCTCTTCCAAATTTTAAAAATAGTAACCCCAAACCCTGTGATGCTGTTTCTACAAAACGACCAAGCTCTGGATTTATAATTACACCCGCAAGAATGCCCAATTGCCCAAATAAAGAATTCCTCTGTTGAGCTACAGAATGTCTTGCCGTAATATGCCCGGTTTCATGACCAAGCACACCTGCAAATTGCGCCTCATTATTAAAATAAGCCATTATACCTCTGGTAAAATACACATAACCTCCAGGTACTGCAAACGCATTTATTACATCTGAGTCAACAATTTTAAATTCATACTTTAAATTAGGCCTGTGGGAAATAGCAGCCATTGCTTTCCCTTTTTCTGTAATAAATTGCTGCAGCACTTTATCATCGTATAAACCATACTGCGCAACAATTTGTGGATCCGCATCTTTGCCCATTGCTATTTCTTGCGCCTCTGACATTAACACGACCTGCCGTTTGCCGGTGACAGGATTGCGTGCACAGTTATTGAATAAAAAAAGAGATAAAATTATATTAATAAGGAGTGTATATTTTTTCATGCTGACGTTTAATACATAATTTACAAAGATGATACCAAAGCATTATTTGTAAATTGAGGGTGAGTGCGTTATTTAGGTAATTTTTTAATAGTTACTCCCATTAAAATGGATTGATCATTATTTTTAAAGTTCAGCAAAGAAAAAATG
>JAYVVD010000087.1:0-4979 GCA_043787295.1 Ferruginibacter sp.
ATATTGGTCTCCAAAAGCATGGCGACCTACAATAATTGGTGCTGTCCAGTTGGTTACCAAACGTGGTACATTTTGCATAACAATTGGCTCACGAAAAACAGTACCATCTAAAATGTTTCGGATAGTTCCATTAGGAGACTTCCACATTTGTTTTAATTTAAATTCTTGTACCCGCTGCTCATCAGGTGTGATAGTTGCACATTTAATTCCCACACCGCAGGCTTTTATTGCATTGGCAGCATCAATAGTTACCTGGTCATTTGTTTCATCTCTGTATTCCATTCCCAAATCAAAATATTGTATAGGAACTTCCAGATAAGGAAGTATCAGCTTGTCTTTTATAAATTTCCAGATGATCCTTGTCATCTCATCTCCATCCAATTCTACAACCGGGTTTGCTACCTGAATCTTACTCATAAATAGATTACTTTTTTTCAAAAATACGATAAAACAAGTTTTAAATTATTCAATGCTTGTCTGATGGATTTTGGAAGAATTTATTATTAGATGAAAACGCTTTAAATGCATACTTTTAATATATCTTTTTAACTATATAATTAAAAATCATGACAACACAAGAAGTAGCCAACAGATTTTCAGAACTATCTAAAGAGGGTAAATTTGACGTTATTCAGGATGAATTATATTCGTCAGATTGTGAAAGCATTGAGCCGCAAAGCGGTGTCGGTTCGGGACTAACTCATGCAAAAGGTATTGAAGCCATAAAAGAGAAAGGCAAAAAATTTAATGAATCCGTTGAAGAAATGCACGGCGGTTATTCAGGGGAACCGATTGTTGGTGGCAACTATTTTTCTGTTGCAATGGGAATGGATGCGACGATGAAGGGAATGGGGAGAATGAAAATGGATGAAATTTGTGTGTATGAAGTAAAAGACGGGAAAATTACAAAAGAGCAGTTTTTCTTTTAACTAGTTTTATTTTAGAAATGACATCTTTTAAAAAGATGTCATTTCTAAAATAATTTCAACTAAAATTTTATCTACATGTTCTTAATAATCTCATCAGCAAACTCACTTGTCTTCAGCAATGTTCCTTCTTTCATTAAATTATAAAAATCTATTGTTACTGTTTTATTTCTAATTGTTTTTCCAACAGAGTTTGTAATCAAATCCGCCGCATCTCGCCAACCCATATATTCTAACATCATTACACCACTCAAAATTACAGACGATGGATTCATCGTATTTGTATTTGAAAACCTTGGAGCTGTACCATGTGTGGCTTCAAAAACTGCATGACCAGTTAAGTAATTAATATTTGCACCGGGCGCAATTCCAATACCACCAACCTGTGCAGCAAGGGCATCAGATATATAATCGCCATTTAAATTTAAGGTTGCAATAACTGAATAATCCTGCGGAGCCAATAATGCCTGTTGTAAAAAATTATCTGCGATGGCATCTTTAATAATTATTTTTCCGCCAATGGCGCTTATTTTCATTTCTTCATTTGCAACTGCTTCACCACTTTCTTTTTTGGTTTTTTCCCATTGCTGCCATGTGTAAACCTGTCCACCAAATTCTCTTTCGGCAAGTTCGTAACCCCATTGTTTAAAGGCACCTTCTGTATATTTCATAATATTACCTTTATGTACAATAGTAACACTCGGCAGTTTATGTTCAATGGCAAATTCAATGGCGGAACGTATCAACCTTTCACTTCCATCTTTGCTTACGGGTTTAATCCCAAGCGAGGTCGTTTCAGGAAAACGAAAAGCTTTTACACCCAATTCATCCACCAAAAATTTCAACAATTTTGTACATTCAGGCGTACCGGTCATAAACTCTATGCCTGCATAAATGTCTTCTGTATTTTCTCTGAAAATAGTCATACTCACTTTCTCCGGTTGCCACATTGGCGAAGGTGTTCCTTCAAAATATTTTACAGGACGAAGACACACATACAGATCCAACTCCTGCCTGAGCGCAACATTTAGACTGCGGATACCACCTCCAACAGGTGTTGTGAGCGGTCCTTTAATTGATAATAAATAATCTTTAAATGCCTGCATTGTTTCTTCGGGCATCCAACTGCCTGTTGCATTAAATGCTTCTTCGCCAGCCAATACTTTTAACCATTCAATTTTCTTTTCGCCGCCATAAGCTTTTTGCACGGCTGCATCAAAAACCCTTACACTTGCTTTCCAAATATCCGGACCAATACCATCACCTTCAATAAACGGAATAGTGGGGTTATTGGGAACGGTTAGGATGCCATGTTGCATAGTTATTTTTTGAGACATAATATTAATTATTTAGTATAGAGATATAAGTATTAATTTTTTTATTGAATTTTTTATCTGATAACTTTATTTTTTTGTCCAAACAAAGAAGCAGCAATAGTCAGCATCGTTGTGTCACTCACTTGTACGGCATACCTTTATTGAGCATTTTTTTGTGCTGCAAAAATAAAGGAACCAACATGAAAGTTGTAGTAATAAAAAGGCTAAAACACAATTTAATATGCAGCATTTTTTTATGCAGAACAAAAAGGTTTTGCCATAAAATTTATATACCCACACTGCAATTCACCCACTCTCCATCAAACTTTACTCCTTCAAATTTTTTGTAAAAATTTATTGCCGGCTCGTTCCAATCCAGCACCTGCCATACAAGGCCGCTGTGTTTTTTTATTTTACACTCATCAATAAGTTTTTCAAATAATAATTTACCAATTCCTTTGCCACGCATATCTTCGGTTACCAATAAATCTTCCAAGTACATGCGCTGTCCCTTCCATGTACTGTAACGAATATAATAGAGCGCAAATCCTTTTACGATACCATTTTCTTTTGCTACAAAAGCTTCCCAAACGGGCTTTTCGCCAAAACCACTTTCTACAAAATGCTCCATAGTTACAGTAATTTCATCCGGTGCTTTTTCATAAACTGCCAACTCATGCACTAACTGCATAATTGCTTCACAATCTTCTTTCACTGCTTTTTGTACGATAATTCCCATTCTTTTTATTGCCAATTTAAAACTAATTATTGAATGGCGGGTAAAGTATACTTTTGTACAAATAAAGAACATACATCTACATGAAAAAAATGCTTTCGCAATATGCTGCTTACAATCTCTGGGCAAACAACAGAATTATTGAAGTGATAAATAATCTTACTGATGAACAA
Source organism: Ferruginibacter sp. (assembly GCA_043787295.1). Lineage (GTDB taxonomy): Bacteria > Bacteroidota > Bacteroidia > Chitinophagales > Chitinophagaceae > Ferruginibacter. Next base: position 3,152 of record JAYVVD010000087.1, read on the forward strand.
ACAGAAAGACATATCGAAAGCAGTTTTAATGGCATTCAAAAAACCCTGCTTCATTTGTGGGATGTTGAAAATATTTGGTGGCAGCGTTTAAAATTGACAGAAACACAGGTTTGGCAAAGTGATACTTACGCCGGTACACTAATGGAACTCACCAATAACTTACTTGCACAAAGCAAACAATGGAAAGAATGGATAGAACTTGCAACAGAGGCTGCATTGGAGCATGAATTCATTTACAAAAATTCAAAAAAAGACCAGTTTAAACAACCTGTTTATGAAATGCTCATGCACTTATTTAATCACCAAACTTATCATCGTGGTCAACTGGTTACTTTAATGAGGCAGGTAGGAGAACCAAATATTCCAAATACTGATTTAATTTCTTTTCTTAGAAAAAAATAAAAAAGCCCTTATTTTAAATGAGGGCTATTAATTAATTATGATCTATAATTACCATTTTTACACCATACCCAATATAACCAGGAAATGCAAGCTGGTATTCAAAATGAATAAAATCTCTTTGTACAAGCCCAATATCTTTTGCGTAAATTTCCTGCGAGTAATCTCTTGAGGCAATATTTGTTTGGTTAGGCTGACCTGCAGGTATTACAGGTAAGTTAACTGATCCATCAATTTCCTTTACTGTAACTGTATTTGCTAAATTAAAAGTTCCTACTTTTTTTGGTTGAATAACCTCACTATAAGTATAATCCCAATCTGCTAAATACTGTAAATCAGAACCAATAGAGGTAACATCAATAGCAGAATTGCCTTTCCATGTTCTGTCATTTTTTATTGGCAGTGTAAGTTTTAAATACCGAAGATTATTTTCTGTAAGCTCAAAGTTTGTTCCGGTATTAACGGCTAAAAATGTATTGTCGGGCGTAAAAATCCCGTTTGGTAAAGTTCTTATATAACGCACAATTCTAAAAGCTTTGTGACCTAAAAGGTCCGTAAGAGAATCTGCAGTTAAATATTTTACTTCATAAAAATGGTGTGCTTCCGTTGTCCCAAAATTTAAGTATACCATTGAGTCCAAACTATAAGTAACATATTTCCCTGCAGCAAGCGGTGCATAATCACTGATAGGTGTAACCTGCAACTGTTCCGATTCTTTTTTGCAGGCTGCAAAAAAAACTACCAATGCTAAAAAAGTAATTATTTTCTTCATAAAATAAATATACAAATTTTTAAGAAAACAGTAATTGAGATCAGACTGTAATCTTCATTATCAAATTCCCCTTTGTATAACGCCGCCACCAATCAAATCATTGTCCTCATAAAAAACAGCACTTTGTCCTGGGGCTACACCTTTTACATTTTCATAAAATTTCACTGTTATTCCGCCATCTGCTGTATATAAATTACTAAGAGCGCCTTTGTCTTTGTAACGAATTTTAGTAACCGCTTCCATCCCTTCTGTAATACCATCGTACTTCATCCAGTTTATTCCACGTACTGTCATTTCGGTTTGGTTCAAAGCTTCTTCATCGCCCAACACTACCGTATTTGTTTCGGGTATTATTTTGGTTACAAAAGCAGGTTTGCCGAGGGCAATATCCAATCCTTTGCGCTGTCCCACAGTATAGAAAGGATAACCTTTGTGTTTGCCTAAAATTTTTCCGTCACTGTCAACAAAATCTCCGCCGTTAACCCGCTCTTCCAGTCCTTCTACTTTCCGTTTAAGAAAGCCGCGGTAATCATTATCAGGGACAAAACAAATTTCGTAACTCTCGCTTTTTTTAGCCAACTCAGGATAACCAAAGTCATGCGCCATTTGCCTAATTTTTGTTTTATGGTAAGTACCCAAAGGCAATAAAGTACGTTT
>JAYVVD010000088.1:0-5860 GCA_043787295.1 Ferruginibacter sp.
TTACACAAAAAATTGATGATGACATTAAAAGTGAATTTGAAGGAATTTTAAATTATGCAATTATTGGTTTGATACAACTGGATATAAATAATGATGAGCTCGAAGAATTGGATGAAGTAGTTGCAAAGGAATTATATGATAAAAAAGCAGCCATGGCAAAAACTTTAATGAAAGATAAAAACCACGACTATGGCGAAGCCTGGAGGGAAATGAGCCAGGAAAGTTTTGTAGATCTTTCCTTGTCAAAAATATTACGTATCAAACAAATTATAAGTAATAAGGGTGTTACTTTAGTTAGCGAAGGTATAGATGCAAACTTGTTTGATATTTTAAATTATGCCGTATTTGGATTGATATTGATTGCTGAAGGCAAACATTAAAATAAATTTGAAATGAAATTTTTTGTTACTGTTGCCAGAATTTTGACTGGTGTGTTGTTTATTTTTTCAGGCTTAGTAAAAGCAATTGATCCGAAAGGGCTGGCTTTTAAAATGCAGGAATTTTTTGAAGCATGGAGTGGCAGTGGTTTTATGCCCGGGCTCATGAAAACTTTTGATGAATATGGCTTGGCGTTTTCAATAATGATGATAACACTGGAAGTTATTGTAGGTGTTGCATTACTCATCGGCTGGAAGAAGAAAATAACAACATCTGTTCTATTACTCTTAATGATCTTTTTTACTTTCTTAACTTCTTATGTTTTATTTACAGGCAAAATCAGAGCCTGTGGCTGCTTTGGCGATTGTATTCCATTAACTCCGGTTCAAACATTTTCTAAAGATATTGTATTAATTATTCTGGCTTTCTTACTTTTATTAAATACAAAATACATTTCACCAATAGCAAAACCCTTTTTTTCTTTTTTATATATTTTATCTGCAACCATACTTATTTTATTGCTGCAATGGTATGTACTTCGAAATTTGCCTTTGATTGACTGCCTGCCTTATAAAAAAGGAAATAATTTAATTGAATTGCGTAAAATGCCCTACAATGCCAAACCTGATAAATATGACTATGTTTTTATTTATAAGAAAGATGGCTCTCAAAAGGAATTTAAAGCAGATGCAACACCTGACAGCTCATGGGAATTTGTTGATAGAAAACAAACCCTCACTCAAAAAGGCAATAATAATATTCCAGTGATAAATGATTTTTCGCTTACAACAGAAAGCGGCACAGATACTACAAATGATATTTTAAATAATAAAGAAGAATATTACCTGCTTTACATAAAAGAACTTGATACTTATCCTAAAAAATGGGATGAGGATATTCTTTTAATGAACAGATTTTTATCTGCCGGAAAAAAAATTATGGTGGTTACTTCACAATTAACTCCTGTAAAAGATCGAATGAAAAAAATAGATAAAAAATACATTTCTAACTTAATATTTCTGACATGCGATGCAACTGTTATGAAAACAGTTGCCAGAGTAAACCCGACATTGTATTTTATGAATGGGCCTGTTGTAAAAAATAAATGGAGCTGGACGGTATTTAAAAATCTTAATTAAAATATTTTTATTTTGAGTTCGATTTTAAAAAAAATATTTTATGCAATACTGGTGCTGCCGGGTGTGTTGGCGTTGGTATTTGTAATGTTTCAGGGCTTTGGAGATCCTGCAAGGCTCATAGTTGGCCAGACGGGCGATAAAAAAACATTGGATAATATACGGAAGGATCTTTACCTCGATCAACCCAAATGGAAACAGTTTTTGTTATATGTAAATGATGTTTCTCCTATAGCCATTCATTCTTCGGATGATATTAAAAAGAAAAATTTAAAAGGATTTTTTATTGGTGGAGAAAAAAAAATTGGGCTTAAAATCCCTTATCTCCGTAAAAGTTATCAAACGAAAAAAGACACTACTGCAGTATTAGCTGAAGCTTTGCCTGCAACCCTAATACTTGCGCTGACTGCAATAATATTTGCCTGTTTATTTGGTATTTTACTCGGTGTACTATCTGCAGTTAAAAAGGATACATGGATAGATAAAACTTCCATTCTGGTTAGCATTGCAGGAATCTCTGCACCTTCTTTTTTTATTGCAATTATTGTTGCTTATGTGTTTGGTTATCTGCTGCACAAATATACAGGCTTAAACATAACAGGAAGTTTGTATGATATAGATGAAGTAACTGGTGAAAAATACTTGGTCTTAAAAAACCTTGTATTGCCAGCATTTACCCTTGGTATTCGTCCACTTGCTGTTATTGCCCAATTGACCCGCAGTTCCATGCTCGATGTACTGCAGCAGGATTTTATTCGTACTGCTTATGCGAAAGGACTATCTACAAATGCTGTCATTTTTAAGCATGCGTTGCGTAATGCGCTTAATCCTGTAGTTACTGCTATTACAGGCTGGTTTGCTGAATTACTCGCAGGTGCATTTTTTATTGAATATATTTTTGGCTGGAAAGGAATTGGTAAGGTTACAGTAAATGCATTGGAGAAACTGGATTATCCTGTAGTAATGGGAGCAGTCTTGTTGAGTGCAATTATTTTTATTTGTATAAATATATTTGCAGATATTCTTTATAAAATTATAGATCCAAGAATTAGTTTATAAAAAAAAGCCGAACAAAGTGTATGTTCGACTTTTTTAAAATTTTTATCTTAAAAGTAAAATGAGAACCAAAATAATAATAATCACAGCTCCTACGGATAAATAAACTCTTTTATCTAAACCGCCTGCCTGCTTTTTCATTTGTTTCAATTCTTTGCGAAGTTGAGCCTTATCATTTTCATTTAAAGATGTTTTGTCCATGTTTTGAATTTCATTTACTCTGCTAATAATGTGAGAATAAATAGCATTATCCTTTGAGGGATCTGTAGAATTAGGATTTGCTGCATTTGCAAAAGATCCAATTAACATAATAAACGATAATAAAGAAAGGCGAAATGTTTTTTTCATAATTTTTTTTTAAGTGTTAATAGTTAAAATATCTTTAACAAATATAAAACCGAATTTTAATTAAATAAAATAATGGTATAATTTTTTCATTTTCCGTATAAATCAAAAAACTAATTATGAAAATAACTATTGTCTTTTTGCAGTAGTTGCAAACATTACAGTCATTAGCTGTAATAACGAAAAAAAACAAGAGCAGGTTGTTACATTAATAGATACTTCTACATCTATATCAGTTAAAAATCTTGCTGTAAAATCTGTGAAGGAAGGAACAAAAAAAACGATTAGTACAAAAGAAGTACCTGATACAATTGAGTATGCTTTTAAAGAAAAATATCCTAAAGCAATATCTCCTGTTTGGGTTAAATATACTCCTGTAGAAATGGATGAACTTCCAATGGATAACAATTATTATTATGTAACATTTCAGGATAGAGGTACAGATATTACATCATGGTACAACAATTTTGGCGATTGGGTAAAAACTTCTACAAGAATACCTGGTGATTTTCGTTTACCCGATGCTGTGAACAAACCTTAAATGAGCAATATCCTGGTTATAAAATAAAAGAGATCAGCAAGGAGAACGACAAGAATATGGATATGTTTGAAATTAAACTTAACAAGGGCTAAGAAAAAGCAAAATTGAAAGTGTTGCCAAACGGTGAAATTTTTAAAATAAAATTAATTTAAAATAAAACATCGGATCCTGCCTTTAAAGGCAGGATTTTTTGTTTTAAATATTAAAGAATATTGGAAAGATTTCATTGTGCAATAAAACTTACATTTGCAATCAAAAAAATATCATGCAAGAAGTATATATTCTCTCCGCTGTACGCACGCCAATAGGAAGTTTTGGGGGATCATTAAAAGATATTTCTGCAACACAGTTGGGGGCTGCAGCTATAAAAGGCGCATTGGAAAAAAGCGGATTAAAAGCTGAACAAATTGAAGATGTTTTGATGGGCTCAGTAATACAGGCAAATCTTGGTCAGGCGCCTGCAAGGCAAGCAGCAAAACTCGCTGGGTTACCCAACGAAGTAAATTGTACAACTATAAATAAAGTTTGCGCCAGTGGTATGAAAGCAATTTCGCAGGCAGCTCAAAGTATTATTCTTGGCGATGCAGATATTGTAATTGCTGGTGGAATGGAGAGCATGAGCAACGTACCTTTTTATAGCGAAAATATGCGTTGGGGAAATAAATATGGTAATGTGCAAATGATTGATGGACTGGCAAAAGATGGCTTGGTAGATGTGTATGATGGCAAAGCCATGGGCAATGCTGCAGAGTTTTGTGCCACAAGTTGCTCTATCAGCAGAGAAGATCAGGATGCGTTTGCTGTTGAAAGTTACAAGCGTTCGCAGGCAGCTACAAATGATGGTAAATTTGAAAACGAAATTGTTCCCGTTTCTATTCCGCAAAAAAAAGGTGATCCAATTATTTTTTCAAAAGACGAAGAACCTTTTAATGTGAAGTTTGATAAAATTGCAAGCCTGAAAGGAGCATTTGTAAAAGATGGTACCGTTACAGCTGCAAACTCCAGCACAATGAATGATGGTGCTGCTGCAATTGTTTTGATTAGCAAAAGAAAAATGGAAGAGCTTGGTCTAAAACCGATAGGCAAAATTGTAAGTTATGCAGATGCGGAACAGGCTCCTGAATTGTTTACAACAACACCATCTATTGCTGTACCAAAAGCTATAGCTAAAGCAGGGTTAACAATGAAAGATATCAGTTTTTGGGAATTAAATGAAGCATTTGCCGTGGTAGGGATTGAAAATACAAAACGCATGAATTTGGATGCTTCAAAAGTAAATGTAAATGGTGGAGCAGTTTCTATCGGGCATCCATTGGGTGCAAGCGGTGCAAGAATAATTGTAACGCTTTTAAATGTTTTAAAACAAAATAATGCAAAGTACGGCGCTGCGGGTATTTGTAATGGTGGTGGTGGTGCAAGTGCAATGGTTATAGAAAACATTCAATAATTGGGAAATTTGAAAATAGAAAAATGAGGAAATTATAAAACCGAATACATATAAATTTCATTTTGCTTATATAAGCTTGATCGAATAAATTTGCATAAATTATATAATCAATTCAACTAATAAACCAATCAACTAACAATGCGTCAAATAGCGTTTAGAGAGGCTCTCAGAGAAGCCATGCAGGAAGAAATGAGGAAGGATGAAAGAGTTTTTTTAATGGGAGAGGAAGTTGCAGAATACAATGGCGCATACAAGGTGAGTCAGGGAATGCTGGAAGAATTTGGTGAGAAAAGAATTATTGATACACCTATCGCTGAACTTGGTTTTACTGCAATTGCTGTTGGTGCTGCACAAAATGGTCTTCGCCCGATTGTAGAATTTATGACATGGAATTTTGCAGTGCTGGCACTAGATCAAATTTTAAATACAGCATCTAAAATGCTTGCCATGAGTGGCGGGCAGGTTGGTTGCCCAATTGTATTTAGAGGAGCAAACGGAAGTGCCGGACAACTAGGCGCACAGCACAGTACTGCTTTTGAAAGTATGTATGCAAATATTCCGGGGTTAAAAGTTATTTCTGTAAGCAATCCTTATGATGCGAAAGGACTTTTAAAAGCTGCCATTAGAGATGATGATCCGGTGATGTTTATGGAAAGTGAAGTAATGTATGGCGAAAAAGGAGATGTACCGGAAGAGGAATATGTATTACCAATAGGAAAATGTTTTATAAAAAGAGAAGGTAAAGATGTAACCATCGTTTCATTTAATAAAATGATGAAAGTAGCGCTAGGCGCTGCTGAAGAACTTGCCAAAGAAGGAATAGAAGCAGAAGTAATTGATGTGGCAACTATTCGTCCGCTGGATTGGTTTACTATTTTAGAAAGTGTAAAAAAGACAAACAGACTTGTGATTGTTGAAGAGCAGTGGCCGTTTGCATCGGTGAGTTCTGAGATTACT
>JAYVVD010000089.1:0-5933 GCA_043787295.1 Ferruginibacter sp.
ATTTGCATTAAATTCAAAACCTTCTAAGATTTCTGCTTCACCATCAATTATATTTCTTTGCCCTCTGGTGCTTGTAAGATCCTGTTGTAATACCTCCACCATTTTTTTTGTGAGCCTGCTCACCATGCGGCTGTCCTTTGAATTTTGCAAGATTGCTCTCATGGAGTTACGCAAAATTTTACCGGCTTTTCCTGCCCTGCCAAACTCACTTCCGTTTTCACGGGTCCTTTGAAAATTAGGATCAGTGGCTATACGTTTTCCGTCAACACCTCCTTTTCCTCTTGCCAGATGTCCATCCTGGCTTTTATAGAAAGTAATATCTCCGATAGTACCTTCCAGTTTAATAATCCCTTTTTGCTTTGCCATTTTTAAAATTGTATTTATTTACAGATTACCAAAGCAGACGATTATAGATATCATTTAACTGTTTACTTTTGCATTATCACCACAATTTTAACAGGTTTAAATGTTCAGAATAAGCAGGCGTTCCGTCTGTGCAGGGTTATGCAGTATATGCTACCAAATAGGATTGTTATTTATGCAAAAGACATCATGAATATTACCGGCCGCATAGAGCGGGCGGCACGCAAGCTCCTTGCCCGCATTCGAATCACATACAACAAAAAAGACGGAGACTTTATTTCTATAAATGAGTTCTGCGAATTCACAGGTTTAAAAGAAGATCTGGTAAATAAGTTTCTGCATACTTAAAGCTAATGCATGGTCAGGGCTAAAGCATAGATACAGTATGAAATCAAAAGACTAAATACAAAAAAACTTTGCAACTAGTTTATTTTACGTAGAATGGATAATTTATTTTGATTTGACAGCTTTTAGATGGTGAACAAATTGGTGAACAAGAAAGTAAGGCTCACTGCAAATTCAGTGTAATAAGGCTTTTCAGGGATAGCGTATACTCCTAACGCGGTCACAAAGAGTTCCTGGTATAAAGTAGGAACTTTTTTATTTTACTGATTTATAAAAATTTACAAATTTATTTTTAAAAGGTATGTATCAAGGCTCCATATCCACCAGACTCACCTTCATTCCTACCTGTTAAATAATTATTAAGCCCACCTGCTACTCCAATTTTCTTGACTACAGATACAAATAAATTGAACCCAATACGACAATAATTTAGATTATAACCTGAAAAGGCTGATAAATTATTCGCATTATTTTGGGAAGATGCTGTTGAAGAAGATGCTTGCCGGGCTACATACCCATCTACATAAATACGCCTACCCGCAAACCCTGTTTTAAATTCCACGATTACTGCATTTGGGACATGATTGCTTCGTAAACTATAACCTGCAGAACCGGTAAAGAAAACTCCATAATTTAATTTATAATGCAAAAGAAATATGCTGGTAAATTGTGTACTTCTACTGCCGATGGAAACATCAGACTGATAATTTTGATCAATTTCATAATCCCCAAAAGCTGTATTCACACCGCTTGCAAGAACAAGCGATAAATTAGATTTTTCTATTTTGAGATTAATAGGATTGTATTTACATACACCAAAATATCCTGTAGCCCCCTCTTTTCATTTTTAGGGTCAATGTTATCCCGAATCTTTTTGTTGCTTCGCCCGATGCTTTTGCGTAAGGGATATTTATTTGAAGATCAACTTTTTCACTTACACCAAAATTTATAAACGCACTTACAATTTTTGATTTAACCCTCCTGTTAACTTGAATTCCACTGTTTGCTGGTGCTTCATACGCACGTACATAAGTTTCAGTATAATACGAAATACCGCATTCCCTTTTCCGTTGCCCAGCATAAAACCATTTAAGGGAGTTTGTGCCACAACAGTTAAACTTATAGAGAGAAATAATAAAAAAATATATAATAGCTGAAGGAATTTCATAAATTTTGAATGTTGATTTTGCTACAACATTCATTACGAAACATTTTATAGAAACTTACATAGAGAAAAAGTATAGGAGATTATTTTTTTAATTTATGAAAGGCATTAAGACTCTAAAACAATTTATTACCAAAAGGTGATAAATGTGAAGCGATATTAGTTACTATTGTTGTAAGTGATGCCGGATTTTAAGATTTTTTTACATAGCCACCATATCATTAATGATTGAGGAACTTAAGTATAATCTTACATCAATTTAGAAAAATTTTATAAATTTTAAGAGCTAAACTTCCGGAAGAATTCTTGATTCTTTTAAATCGAAAATTAAAAGCAAGCCCATGCCAAGTGTTAGCGTGAGGTGAAATAGTAGAAATCCATAATTTTTATAAACGATGCCATAAACAGCTGCTGTAAAAAATAACAAAAAAAGTAAAACGTAAATAATAAATGAATTCGAGATTTTCGCAGCTCCGAACCTTTGTAATGCTAGATTTGCATTGTTTTCATTGTTAAATTTCGGCGTTCTTATAAATGGAGAGCGCTTACCAAAATAACCTTGTAATACAGCAACGCTGTTATGAAAACTCATACCTACAGCAAACGATAAATAGATTTGAAACATTTTTATAAACTGGAAAATATTTCTGTTTTTAAAATAATCTCTCGTTGCAATAAAATAGGCAATTGCCAATATAACAAAATTTGAAAAGAAGACTGTGCCTACCGTCATCATTGGTTTTAAAGAGGGTGCTATATCTTTTATAAATAATAATGGAATACTTAAAAAAGCACTTATTGCAATAGCCAGATAAACACCTGAGTTTAATAAATGCCCAATTGCATGCAGTTTAATTTTTAAAGGCTGTTTTGATTTTATTAATGCAGGAATCAATTTTCTTGAAACTTCTGCACCACCTTTTGTCCATCGAAATTGCTGCCCCTTTAATGATGAGAGTGTAGGTGGCAATTCAGCAGGAGAAATAACATCTTCAAGATATAAAAATTTCCAGCCTTTTAATTGTGCTCTGTAACTTAAATCCAAGTCTTCTGTAAGCGTATCTGCCTGCCAGTTTCCTGCTTCTAAAATTGCCTGTTTATTCCAGATGCCAGCAGTCCCGTTAAAATTAAAAAACAGATTTAGATTACTGCGACTCGTCTGTTCAATTCGAAAATGATTTTCCAGCCAAAATGCCTGCGCTTTTGTAAGCAATGAATATTCTCTGTTGGTATGTCCCCATCTTGTTTGTACCATACCAATTCCTTTTTGGTTTAAAACCGGAACAGTCTTTCGTAAAAAGTCAGGCGCAGGAACAAAATCTGCATCAAATATTGCAATAAATTTTCCTTTTGCAATTTCGAGGCCATGCTTTAATGCACCGGCCTTAAACCCGCTCCTATCCTCTCTTCTAACAACTTTTATGTCAATCCCCAACTGCCGCCATTTAGCTGAAACATTATCTGCAATTTCGATGGTTTCATCGCTGCTATCGTCCAGCACCTGAATTTCTAAAAGTTCTTTTGGATAATCAAACGCACATACGGCATCGATGAGCCTTTCTGTAACATATGGTTCATTATATAGGGGTAACTGAACAGTTACAAAAACCTCCTCATCGCTTAACTCTATATTTTCAGGCTGAATGTTTTTCTTCTTTTTTAATTTGATGTAAGCAATGGTTAAATGAAATTGCAACAGTGTGTAACAAAAAATAAACAAAGTGGTAATGCAATAAAATACAAGCGCTATAATTAAAAAAATCTTCATTAGTACAAAGTTATTCCTTTTATTTATTTACCTCAAAAGCTCCGTTTACATATTGAATAGGACCTTCAAGTTTTTTTGTTTTTATTGGTCCATTTTCCAGTTTTAAAACTCCCCGAGGACAAACATTACTGCACACACCACAACCTACACAACTGCTCCGAACAATATCCTGACCTTTTTGTGCATACGCCCTTACATCAATACCCATTTCACAGTAAGTGCTGCAGTTGCCACAACTTATGCATTGGCTACCATTAGTGGTAATTCTAAAACGACTAAAAAACTTTTGTTGAAGCCCTAAAATTGCTGCCATAGGGCAACCAAATCTGCACCAAACTCTGCTACCCATAATCGGATAAAACCCGACACCGATAACACCGCTAAAAATAGATGCTATAAAAAAGCCGTACCATTGCCTTAGGATACCGGCATCTAAAAACAATACATTTCTACCATTGCTTAGTAAAATATTTATAAGACACAAAACCGTGAAAGTCATTACAGACAACGCAATGATGTAAGCTTTTTTATCAAAATCTTTAAAGATTGTTTTTCTTTTTAATAATAGAAGGGATGATAATATTCCAAAAAAAACAATAACCAACATGGAGAAAGATTTTTTATTTAACCAATATGTTGATGGATTATCGTAAAGCATCGTAAACAAAACAGCAACAGTTACAATTGTTACCAGAGCGAGTATTGAATGAATTAACCACCTTTCAATCTTCCATGCTTTTAAACTTTTATCGCTTAGCTGACGGAATGGATCACCTGCAGTTTCTGCCAATCCACCACAACCACAAACCCAGCTGCAGTACCATCTTTTGCCATAAAAATAAGTGAGTATGGGTGAGATAATGAAAATCATGGCAATGCCCAATATTAACATGAAGGCACCTAAATTACCACCTTTCAACATGCCATCAATATTCCACTGGTCAGTAAAATAAATATTGAGCGGCCACATATTTTTCATATCCTTTGAAAAATATGCTTTATCAGGATGTAGCTTTTCTAAAAATTCGGGAATTAAAAATGCAAATGCCGTTTGAAAAAACATGATAGAAATCGTTCTAAAAATCTGGTATTTGCTGTGCCTGTTTTTTCTTATAAATTTTACGCCCATCAATAAAATTGCAAGTGTATAAAAAGTTCCATACACAAACCATTGTGAAGCCTGTTTGCCATTTAATAAATAACTGAGTGGGTCAAAAAAACGAACTAACCCTTTATTGCCTTCTTTGTTTAAACCCAAATATTGAGGATACCAGTATAAAATAATATAGAAACCTGTTAATACAATACCAAGTAACCAAGCCCATAGGCCACGGTTGGTAAGGCTTTTAAACATTACCCCATTATTCTTTACACCATCTGTTGTGTTTGCATATAATCCATTTGTGTACAATAAGCTTCCTAAACTTATGATTAGAATAAAAAGACTTACTAAAACAGGATTATAAAATTGATTAAAGAGCCCTATTAACAATAACATTAACGAAATAGCTACAAGTGCTGCACCTATTTTCATTTTATTATTTAACGGTTTGCTTTCTGCATGGTTAGCTAGCGATAACGACATATCCATCTCCATAAATTAAAATTTAGTTTTCCAGTAAAATATTTTGATGACTGAAAGCAGTTGTAAATTCATTTTCAAAACCTTTAAAAAATTCAGGATCAAAATTTGCTTTTCGTAATTGTTGCACCGCTTTTTTTACAGGTATTTTATCATTAAGCCAATCGTTACAAATTTCGTGGCGTATTCTTATGCCAAATGAATTAAGCCCTTTAAACGCTAAAGTATTTTTATCCCACAAAATTCGAAGTCCTTTTTCTCCTTTTTTATCCTGCCACCAAAACCAATCTTCATCATCCAATTTTTGCGCTAGCACCAACCCATAAGTTTGGTATTCCAAATCGAAAAACTTAGCGCTGTTAAACCAATGACCAGGCTGATATTCGGCAGTTAAACCGACAATATTTTTTGCTGCAATTTCACCATGCATTTTACCGGTGTACCAAACCTGTTCCAAAGGTTTTCTACCATTTAAAGGAGTTTTAAATTGTGCACAGTCGCCAATTGAAAAAATATTTTTAATATTAGTTCTAAAATTATTATCAATTAGCACCCCACGGTCTGTTTCTATTCCACTGTCTTTTACAAAAGAAATATTTGGGCTAACTCCTACAGTTAAGGCAACAAAGCCGCAATTAATCTCTTCTCCTTTGCTTGTTATAATAGATGTTACTTTACCACCAGTATTACTCTTTATTTCTTTTAATTCA
>JAYVVD010000090.1:0-6165 GCA_043787295.1 Ferruginibacter sp.
AAAAGAAAAAATCTTTTATTTTTTGAATAACCATCATGTTTTTTAAAAAAATATTTTCTTAAAATGATACCCGAAAAAAAGTTTTTATAACTCAAAATTATTTCAATTAAAATCGTTTTAAAATCTGGTTTATTTTTATGGGAATCTTTATTGGGACCTTTTAAACTTTATTTATCGGTTCTGTTTTTGCAAGTAACTTTTTTTTATTTCTGTTGTGAATTGCCTTGTGAGCCAAGGCATACATAACAGGCAGTATTAAAAGTGTAAGGACTGTTGATGTTGCAAGCCCACCAATAACTACCCGTGCCAAGGGCTTTTGTGTTTCGCTGCCAATACCTGTGGCAATTGCAGCAGGCAATAACCCAATGGCTGCCATCAATGCCGTCATAACTACAGGGCGTACCCTGCTTATTACACCTTCCTTTACAGCCTTATCCAATGTCATTTTTTCAGTCAAATTTTTTCTAAATACACTTATTAATATAACACCATTTTGAATACAAACACCAAATAATGCAATGAAGCCGATTCCTGCACTTATGCTGAAATTCATACCTGTTAAATGCAAAGCCATTATACCACCTATTAAAGCAAAAGGCACATTGAGTATAGTAAGCATTGCATCTTTTACGTTACCAAAGGTTATAAATAGAATTAAAAAGATTACCAATAAACATATCGGAATTATGTTAGCTAAAGTATTATTTGCTCTCTGTTGGTTTTCAAATTCTCCATTCCAGCTTATTCTAAAATCTTCTGTAAGTTTTACTGCTTTATCTACTTTTTCCTGTGCTTCTTTTATAGTGCTACCAAGATCTCTATCCCTTACAGAAAATTTTACAGTAATATACCTTTCATTATTATCTCTGTAAATAAATGCCGGCCCTGTAAGTGTTTTTATATCAGCAATCTCTTTTAAAGGTATTTTGTTTCCGCCTGCAGATGGCACCATTAAATTTTCTATAGCCTCAGGGTCTCCCCTAAACTGTAGCATATACCTTACTCTTATGTCAAACTTACGCTCTCCCTCGTACAATTGAGTTGCAGCTTTTCCACCAATAGCCATTTCTATTACACTATTAGCATCTGCGGGGCTTATACCGTATAAAGCCATTTTAGCCTGGTTTAAATCTATCCTAAGTTCAGACTGGCCAAGGTTTCTAATGACACCTAAATCCTCCACTCCTTTTACATCTTTAAGGGTCGCATAAACTTTATTGGCTATTGAATCGATAGCATTAAAATCGTTTCCAAATATTTTTACCGCTAAAGCAGCAGGCACACCTGCAATAGCTTCTGATACATTGTCTCTGATAGGCTGCGAATAGTTAAAACCAATACCTGGATATTGACTCAATTTTTTATCCATTTTATTTACCAGTTCATCGTAAGTAATTTTTTCTTTCCATTCTTTTTCAGGAAATAAATCTACCGCAATTTGTACATTGAAAAACCCTTTAGGATCTGTGCCGTCATTAGTTCTACCCACTTGTGTTAGTGCGTGCCTCACCTCACTAAACTGCCTCACATCATGCTCAAGTACTTGAGATAAACTATCTGCTTCATTTAACGAAACACTGAGGGGAAGCTCGGCCGTGATCCACAATGCTCCTTCATTTAACGGGGGCAAAAACTCTGAGCCTAAAAATTTTGCTGATGCCAATGATAATACCATAATTGCAAATGCAATGATTACACTTGTTTTTTGATGACGATATACAACGTTTAAGGCTTTACTTACAATACTTTCAAAAAAATGAACAATAGGATTATGCTTTTCCTTTACATTTTTACGCAATAAAATACTTGATAGTGCAGGTACTAATGTTAGGGTAAAAAGTAATGCACCCACTAAGGCAAAACCTAATGTATAAGCCAATGGGCTAAACATTTTTCCTTCTACTTTTTGAAAAGCAAAAATGGGGATTAAGCAGGTTAGTATAATTAGTTTAGAAAAGAAAATAGCTTTGCCCATTTCTGTACCCGTCTTTTTAAATAGCCCTAGTTTGGATAATTTATTGAACTTTTCCATACCTATTTCCCGTGCTTTTTGGTCAAGCACAACAAACAATCCTTCTACCATTACAACAGCACCATCTATTATGATTCCAAAATCTACAGCCCCCATGCTTAGAAGGTTTGCATTCATTCCTTTTAGGCGCATACACATAAAAGCAAACAATAATGACAGTGGGATAACGATGCTAACTGTAACAGTGGTTCTCCAATCTGCCATAAATATTAAAACAATTAAGGTAACTAGAAGAATACCTTCTAAAAGATTATGTATAACCGTTTCTGTAGCATAATCCATCAAAATAGTACGGTCGTAAAAAGGTACAATTGAAACGTTATCTTTTTTTAATTTTTTATTCAGTTCAATAATTTTATTGTGTACACCTTTTAAAATATCAGTTGGATTTTCACCCTTTCGCATAACTATAATTCCTTCTATTTGGTTTTGCTTTCCATCCAAAGAAACTGAGCCCAGCTGGGGTTTTTTGCTTTCTTGTACATCTGCCACATTTTTTACAAGTAGGGGAACATTATTTACTTCCTGTATTAATATGTTGTTTATTTCGTCTACATTATTTAATACGCCAATGCCTCTTACTACATAAGCCTGTCCGTTTTTTTCAATTACATCTCCCCCAACGTTTACATTACTTTTTGCAATTGCATTAAACACATCAAGAGGTGACAAATTGTATTTAGATAATAGCACAGGGTTTACACTTACCTCAAATGTTTTTTCTTCTCCACCAAAACTGTTTACATCTGCAATACCGGTTACACTTTTAAATGCTCTGTCTAAAACCCAATCTTGTATAGTAGTAAGTTCTCTTATAGTTTTTGTAGAACTCTGTAAAGTATATCTATAAATTTCGCCTGTAGGACCATAAGGAGGCTGAACTTCAGGCTTTATGCCCTCGGGCAAATCTGCATTAATAATGCGATTCATTATTTGCTGCCGGGCAAATTGATCATCTACACCATCATCAAATATTACGGTAATGTAACTCAGACCAAAAGATGAATTGGAGCGTAAGTTTGTTCTTTTTTGTGTACTGTTTAATTCTATTTCAATAGGAATGGTAATAAATTTTTCTACCTCTTCGGCGCTTCGCCCGGGCCATTGGGTAATAATAATTATTTGGGTATTAGTAACATCCGGGAAGGTTTCTACAGGAGTATTTTTATAACTGATATAACCAATTACTGCCAACACGCCCGTCATAAAAAAAACAAAATAACGGTGTTGTAAACTAAAACGTATAATGCGTTGAATAAACTTATTCATAAAGTATTCTTTAAAATTTTGTATTATTATTCTGTGGGTAAAAATTTTTCGAAATATTTACGTTTACAATTTTTTGAAAGTACATATTGATCTGAATTGAAGAGAATATTTTTTGTAAATGATTAGTTAGCTATCTTATTATTGAGGGGTTTTACACAAGGCTATGGCAAAAGTAACTTTACATTATAAAACGGATAATCTTGTATCTTCAAAATATTTTAAAAAGCATACTTCCCCAATCTTTATAAAAATATAATTAAAGTTTTTTTACTTAACAGTTAGTTTTCTATAAAGTAAAATCTGATTTTTAGTAATGATTTTTTGACCTTCCTGCAAGCCTGAAGAAATGAAATTAAAATTACCCGCTACTTTTTTTATAACTACTTCCTGTACTTTAACATCATTATTATTATTATAAATTACAACAAAGTTTTTTCCGTTTTCGCTTATAATGGAAGAAGAAGGCACAGCTAAAGTTTGTGTACTGGTGGCATTGGAAATAATAATATTGGCGAACATAGAAGGCTTTAAAAGATGCTCTTTGTTTTGTAATACAATTTTTATTTTCATAACTTTTGTTACAGGATCAAGTATTTGGTTTACTTTATCAACCTTACCATTAAATACTTTATCAGGGTAAGCTACCGTTGTTACTGCGGCATTGTAGCCTTGTTTTACTTTTGCAATATCTAGTTCAAATACATTTGCCCAAATCCATACATCGCTAATATCACCAATGGTAAAAAGGCTGTTGTTATTATCATTTCTTATAAAATTTCCGGGGTTTATTAATTTTTCTACAACAAAACCACTTCTTGGAGAAGCCACTGTATAATTTCCATTTGCTGAAGTACGTCCACCACCATTGATAGCAATTTGGGTTTTTATTTTATTTGCATTTGCCAATGCTTTGCTGTAGTTCTCTTTTGCTTCCAGATATTCTTTTTGACTGGCAATTCCGTTTTGGTATAAATGTTCAGCATTATCCACTGCCCGCTTATTAATAGAAACATCATTACCCGAAATAGATAAGTCAGAATAATTTCCCGATATATCAGCACTTTTTATGGTAGCTAATATTTGCCCTGCCTTTACATAATCGCCGACACTTACAGTAGTACTTAACACATGCCCACTGCTAAATGGATATACTTTTACAACCTTGTTATCATCAAAACTTACTTCACCATTTAATTTTACTATATCATCTTCACTCCGCAATTGTACAGTATCTATTTGTAATAATTGCATTGTACTGTCACTTATTATTGGCTGTTTAGCTGCCGCTAAAGGCGTTTCTACTTTCGCCTTGCAAGCATTTATAAATTGCACAAATGATAAAATTAAAAGAATACATAAATATTTATTTCTCATTTCTAGCTAAGGTTATAATTTGATGATATTTTGATTTGTAATATAATTTATTTCAGAAAAAGCTTTTACCAAGGCAATATGTTGTTCTATTAATTTTAGTTTAGTGTCTTTATAGGCATCAATAAAATCAATAAATTCTAAAAGATTTGTCCGTCTTTGCTGATAACTTTCTAACATATTTTGAAAAAGCTTATCGTAAGTATTAGAAAAGTTTAATTGCTCTTTATTATTTATTTGTTGGTAGTATTTTATTTTATTGACAGAGGTCTGAATTTCATTTTTTACTTTATTATTTTGAAAATCTACTTGTACCTCTTGTTGTTTTATACCAAGTTTAGCTGCACTAACATTGCCCTGGTTTTTATTAAAAATATTTAAGGGAATTGATGCAGTCAATCCATATAAATTGCGGATATAACTGCTGTTTTGATCGTATTCTACTCCAAGTGTAACATCAGGCTTTGCTAAAGATTTTTGGTAAATCAAATTATCTTTTTGAAAATCTAATTGAGATTTTGCAATTAAAATATCCGTACGGTTAGTATATGCCAAATTAACAAGGCTATCATTTTGAGGTAATTTTTCTGTTATTAAATTTGGTAGGCTATAAGTAAGTTCAGGTTTTATAAAACTGTTTTCATCTAACTGTAATAATAATTTTATTTCGCTTTGAATCGGTATCAAAGCTGTATTTACGTTTATTTCTTCGTTTTGCAAACTAAATAATAAAGCCTTTAATCTTATATTTTCTTTCAATGAAATATCGCCCAGTTTTAATACTTCATCCATTCCTTTTACCAATTTTTCTACTTCTACAATTTCATTATTGTATACTGTTTTTATTTTTAGCAGATGTACAGTTTCCACAAAATCACTTTGCAGGCTGTATTTTAAACTTCTCAAAATATCATTAAACTGAAGCTGAGAAAGAACTACATTATCGCTTGCTAATTGTACTAATTTATTTCTTTTACCTGCCGTGCGTACAAGTTGTTGAACTTGAATATAAATTTGACCATACTTAATATCATTGGTAGTTGTGTGTCTAAAAAATTTACCATCGTAAATATTTTGGTCGGTATTAAGAATAGGATTATCCCAAAGTTTTGCCTGCTGCACTAATGCTTTATTAATATCTACATTATATTGATTAGCAAGTAGTATTAAATTCTTTTGAAGAAAAATTTCTTCAGCTTTGGTTATAGTAAGATGGAGTGTATCCACAGTGGTTTGCTGTGCCGAAACTTGACCCTGTAAAAAAGCAAAGACAATTATATTTAATAAATAGATATTTTTTTTAAAAAGCTTTTTTAGCATAGACCTCATTATTATGATAAGAAAAAGTGATTATAATCATGCACAATTTAAGTAATTACTCATTAAACAGGCACAACCTATGGGCGAAAAAATTCAGTTAATTAAATATTTTCATTTGCACAAAAAAATGCCACGGCAATTCACCGTGGCTGTGTTATTAATCCTAAATCCTC
>JAYVVD010000091.1:0-4885 GCA_043787295.1 Ferruginibacter sp.
GGACTTTTTTACATTGTACTTTACAGGGAAAACATGCACGGGTATAAATTCCTGACCTTGGTTTCTAACATTGCTGGCTAAAAAATACAATTCTTCTATTGGTGCATCTGTAATGGGAATACAACCTGTAGAAACACAATCTCCATGTATGTAAATTGCGCTACCTGGGTGCTTTTCATCACTTAAAATTCTATCAGAAGCATTTGGATAATTTAACCCTAAAGAAAGATGGTAGTTGCTGTTTGGATTAAATTCATTTATGTAATAAAATCCTTCCGGCACCTGATAATCTCCTTCAATTCTTTTTGGCCCCATAGCACCACTTTGTTGGCAAACCTTGTACGTTTTAAATAATTTATAAGGTTCTTTGGAAGATGATTTTACCCAAATTTCTAACTGTCTGTCATATTTAAATGATCGAAGATACATTGACTGAGGAGGCCAAATAAGGTTTTGCTTTTCAAATTGTTTTTTTAATGAATCTTCTAAACGGCTCGTTGCTTCCGGAGATTTTAAAAAATATTTTAGACCTGATGCAGGTTGCGCTGAAGCAGATAATGTTGAACCAAAAAAAATAAAAAACAAATAGCAGTATCTAAACATCTTATTCTTCATATAAGATAAGGGGTGGTTTTTAAGATAGGTAACGCTAAAATATTAAAAATATTTAATTAAGTGTGTTAAAAAATTCTTTGCATTAATTTTAATACCTGTTTTTATAAATTTCCTCGAGCATCCTGTTCTCTTTCCAAAGCTTCAAACAAGGCTTTAAAATTCCCCTTACCAAAACTTTTTGCTCCTTTTCTTTGTATAATTTCAAAAAATAATGTTGGTCTGTCCTGCAGGGGTTTGCTAAATATTTGAAGTAAATAACCTTCCTCATCTTTGTCAATTAATATTCCCAATTCGCTCAACGGTTCAAGGTCTTCGTCTATTTTACCAACCCTATCCAACACATCAACATAATAGCTCGATGGGATTTTTAAAAACTCAACGCCACGGCACTGCAAATCTGTTACAGTTGCAACAATATCATTGGTTGCAATGGCAACATGTTGCACACCTTCACCCATATAAAAATCCAGATATTCTTCCACCTGGCTTTTTTTCTTTCCTTCGGCTGGTTCATTTATGGGGAATTTTACAAAACCATTTCCGTTACTCATTACTTTACTCATTAAGGCAGAATATTCTGTCGATATATCATTGTCATCGAAACTTAAAATATTTTTAAATCCCATTACTTTTTCGTAAAATTTAACCCAGGGGTTCATCTGATTCCAACCCACATTCCCTACACAGTGGTCAACATACAATAACCCGGTCGATGAAGGATTGTAAACACTTTCCATTTTTCTAAAACCGGGCATAAACACGCCTTTGTAATTTTTTCTTTCAATAAAAAGATGAACAGTTTCGCCATAGGTATGAATGCCACTCATTACAACTTCACCATTTTCATCATGGAGTTTTTGGGGTTCCAGATAACTTTTACCACCACGTTTTGTGGTTTGTTCCCAAGCATCAGTAGCATCTTCCACCATTAATGCCAACACTTTTACCCCATCGCCATGTTTGCTTACATGTGTTGCTATGTCATGGTCTTCCCGCAAGGCTGTTGTTAAAACAAAAGTTAATTTATTTTGACGGATAACATAACTGACTCTATCCATTAAACCAGTTTCAGGGCCTGCATATGCCAGACTTTGAAATCCAAAAGCGGTTTTATAAAAATGCGCAGACTGCTTGGCATTTCCAACATAAAATTCTACATAGTCAGTACCCATTAATGGTAAAAAATCTGCCTGAGGAGCAAGATTATTTTGATTTACTGTTATTGTATTTTCCATATAATATTTTTTTAGCCGAGCCAAGACAAAGCTATGTGCAGCAGAGGTGGCGTCGCACATTTCATCTCCAACTCTTAATTAAACTTATTTTTAAATATTTGCACCGAAAAATGATGCATGTGCGGTTTTTATTTTACGTCATCCATTGCAAGCACTTCCATCAACAAATTATAGTTGGAGCGCTTATCAGTAAAAATTTTATGGGCGTAATCAGGAGTCATTCTCTACAAAAATAATATTTATTCCTAAAAAAATTCCAAAATTTTATTTAGCATTACTTTAGAAAAAATGATTGATAACAAAATAAAAAAAAGAGACCGGTTAAGATCTCTTTTTTTTAAATGATATACAAACTTTACTATTTTTTAGGATCAAGCGCTTTATCTATTCTTCTCGTCATTTCTCTCAAATGAATTTTTGTCATTTGATCTGCAGAACCTATTGTTGCTGCATTTATTTCTGCTTTTAAAGAAATTAAGTGAGCACGAACGGAAGCCTGAACATCCACATAATCGTTATCCACGGGTGGTGTAAATCCACGGCCAAAATTAAAACCTGGAGGAATTACCACAGGAGGCGGCGGATTTAAAACCAAATTCATTTTATCTATGTAAGTCTGTTGCAATTGCCTGCGGTAAACATCTATTGGCTTACGTGCAGCTAACTCACTCCAAATTCCTTTTTTCAAATCTGTCAACATTTCAGGAATTGAATAGGTATCATTGCCTGGAAACGTGGAAGCTTCTACCAAATGATTCAAAGTGCCCGCTCTAAATAAATTCCCTAAAATTCCATCCTGTAAGTCTCCTACTACTTTCAATCCATTCTGACCTGTCTTTGAAAAAATATCATTATTAAAAAGCCAGGTAGGTGTTTTAAAAAGATTTTCATTTAAATAATTTACAGCTTCTTTCTGCTTTGCTTTTGAAACGGTTTCATAAACCACACCCGGTTCTTCTGTTACTTTTGGCGTTTTCATTATACCGCCAATTATCCTTTCTACATGGTTGTTATATCTGTTAAACTGGGTTATAACTTCACCATACATCATTTCAAGATTAGCATAATCTTCGTTTGCAACTTTTGTCCAGTCATTTAAATTTGGTATTATTCTTTTTAAATTTTTAATACCATATAAACTACCTTTTACTGCATCATCTCCAACCTGCTCCGAAAGGTTACGGGGATCATCTCTGTTCGATTCTCCATCACCAAACCACAGGCGCTTATTTTTCATATTTTCCATCACCCATTTATTCATGGCAGTTTTTTCTGCATCAGCACTTTTGTATTCGTCAAATCTGCGATAGCCCCAATTAATAGCCCATTCATCATAATCTCCAATTCGGGGAAAAATACCTTTCGAACCAATATTATCTTCGGGCTGTGCTACATAATTAAAACGTGCGTAATCCATAATAGAAGGTGTGTGGCCATGGGCCTCTACCCAAGCTTTATCTCTTAGTTTTTCAACAGGCACGGTTGAAGATGATCCAAAATTATGTCTCAACCCAAGCGTGTGACCTACTTCGTGAGAAGATACAAAGCGGATTAGTTGTCCCATCAATTCATCATCAAAAACCATCTTTCTTGCACGGGCATCATTTGGCGAAGCCTGCACAAAATACCAGTTGCGTATAAGCTGCATTACATTATGGTACCAGTTTATATGGCTTTCCATAATTTCTCCACTGCGTGGATCTGCTATGCTTGGCCCGCTTGCATTTGGTATGGTTGATGGTTTGTAAACAATTGCTGAAAAACGTGCGTCCTCCAAACTCCAATCAGGATTTTCTTCTTTTGTTGGAGCTTTTTTGGCAATGATGGCATTTTTAAAACCTGCTTTTTCAAAGGCAGTCTGCCAGTCATTTACGCCTTGTATTAAATAAGGAACCCATTTTGCAGGTGTTGCAGGATCTATGTAAAACACAATAGGTTTTTTAGGTTCAACAAGTTCGCCTCTTTTATATTTCTCCATATCTTCTTCCTTTGGTTCCAGACGCCAGCGTTTTACCAACGAAATTCTTTTTACACCTTGTGGGTTTAAATCAAAATCGGTGTAACCAACATTAAAATATCCAACACGTGGATCATAGTATCTTGACTGCATTGGGTTTTGAGGCAATAAAACCATAGAACTGTTTAGCTCCAGCGTTACATTGCCAGAATTGGGTGCAGTTGGAGAACTTGCGTACGTTTTTACAGTTACTACTTCCACATTTATAGGAAATGTTTTTACATTTACTACATAAGATTTATCTTTTTGAATTGAAGTAAGATTTGCTCTTTTTTTAATGTCATTGTCTAAAAACAAAACATCGTTGTCTCCATTTACAAGGTCGGTAACATCAATTACTATAGCAGATGAATCTTTGGAAAATGCTTTAATATCAAACACAAATTCAATAGGCTGTAAGTTGGAATTGTTTACCGAAGAAAACATAGGTGATGTAGAATCTTTGGTATATTCTGCATAAGAAATGGTACGTAAAAATATATTATCATTCGGTCCTCTTTCAAACCAAATTACATTTGATCCTATATCATCTCCGGCATAAGAAAGTCCTGAATTACGACCTGCAGTTGGTGCTTTTGAAATTCTGTTTACCACAAGAATTTCCCTTTTTAATAAATTTTTAGGTATCTCAAAGAAATATTTATCGTCCAAAAAATGAACTTTAAACATTCCAGTTGTAGTTTTTGCCTTCGCAGTGATTATTTCTGAATAGGGCCTTGGCCCTTTTGAAGGAGGCTTTATTTTTGCATTTTTAGAAGTATCACTTGCAGCAGTGGTAGTATCGCTTGGAGCTCGGCCTGTAGGCTTTTGGGCTAAAATAGTTACCGTGGAAAATAGCAAGACAACCATTAAAAGTTGACTTTTTAAATTTACTTTCATTTGGAAATTTATTTGTGAAAAAATATTTTAAGATTAGACTACAATAATAATCAAAAACATTCCCGCATATCAGAGTTTTTTTAAACATTTTTTACTCCCTTATCTTTGAAGCTATGATTAAAGCTGGAATTTTAGGTGG
>JAYVVD010000092.1:0-21817 GCA_043787295.1 Ferruginibacter sp.
TCCTTATTTTTTAAAATATACCAACTCCCTGTAGATCTGTAAACTGTTGCCTGCATGTTTGCAAGTTAAATAAAGCTTAGGGAAACTTTCTAAAAACGAGGTAACGAAGCAAAATTTCAAGCAATAAAAAAAAGGCTGCGCTAATAGCAAAGGGCAAAAATTTATCTGTAAATCTAGTTGTAGTTGTAATTTCTACTTTGCTTTTTTCCAATTCATCAATGGTAGAATAAATACCTGACAACCCTACATTGTCTTTTGCACGAAAATATTTTCCACCTGTTTCATCTGCTATTTGTTTCAGTAATTTTTCATCTATAGAAACTTTAACTGATCGTATTTGTACACCAAGTGCAGTCTGTTCAGGCTGTGGCGCAAACCCATCGGTACCAATCCCAATGGTATAAACTTTAATACCAAAAGCTTTTGCAATTTCTTTTGCAGTTTTAGGGTCTATTAGTCCTCCATTGTTTTCGCCATCCGTTAGTAAGATTACAATTTTAGTTTTTGTTTTTGAATTACGAAGCCTGTCAACAGCTGTACTTAAACCGGAGCCAATTGCTGTACCATCTTCCAATAAACCAAAATGTATATTTTGTACTGCAGAAACAAGAACATTTTTATCAGTAGTCAACGGGCATTGAGTAAAACTTTCTCCTGAAAAAATTACAACTCCTATTCTATCTGTAGGCCTTCTGTTAATAAAATCAATGGCAACGTTTTTTGAAGCCTCCAATCTGTTGGGTGCAAGATCCTGCGCACTCATACTGCCGCTTATGTCCATACACAACATAATATCAATTCCTTCGCCCTCTGTATTTTTTTCATCGTTTCTAGTTTGTGGATTAGCAAGTGCGGTAATAAGAAAAGCTAGAGAAAACATTCTTAAAACAAATAAAATATGCCTGAAGGAAACTTTCCAGCTGCCCAAACCTTTAGCAGCAGTAGTTGATACCTGCAATGATGAAGTTCTATGGTTGTTTGTAATTACATACCATATAATTAATAATGGAATAAGTAACAGTAGTACAAAAAAATACGGCTGTGAAAATTCAATATTAGAAAAATAATCGAAAAGCAAATTTTAAACTTTTTTAGTACGTGATAATTCTATTTCCTCAATAACGGTTTTTAAATAATTTAAAGCTGCTTCATTTTCTGTGTAAGATGAATTGTACTTTGCAAACTTAACTGCATCGCCTGTTGCTAAAGCTTCCGTTACATGTGATGCAGTTTCTGCTTTCAATTCGTGCGATTTTAATTTCAACAAAATTTCCTGTGTTGTTTTGTTCGAAAAATTTTGATTAACCGTTCTGCCATAATAATTGCGCAACACATCTGCTAATTTTGTATGATATTCTTTTACTCCTAACGAACGTTGCTCATTGGCTTTTCTTAGTTCATCCAAAGCAAGCAAGGCTTCTTCGTAAGCACCTTTTGCATTTACAGGTACAACCACTTTCTTCTTCTTTCTAAAATACCACCACACAAAAAATAATATTAAAAGCAGCAGTAAAACACCTGCAGTTATGTACACCCAAAACCAATCAACAAACTCAACGTTTAAAATAGATTTTATATCTCTTGGTAAACCGCCTTTATCCAAAGGCATATAACCAACTTCAATTTTAAGCTGGTTGGTTGATAAAGTTTGCGAAGCTGTATTTAAATGATTTATTTTATATAATAAAACCGGAAAAGTGAAAGAACCTGAATCAAAACTTGTGAAAACTATTTTTTGCTGCCAAACAAAATTTCCTTGTTTGTCTTTTCCATTTCCGCCATTTTTTTCTAAAATTTCAAAATGTGGAATTGAATCAGGAATATTTATACTGACTGTATATTCAGGTGAAGGAAGTCCGACTGTAAGCGTATAGGTAATACGTTCACCAATTAAGATGATATTTTTATCAACTGAACTGCGAATTTCCTGTGCGGATAAAGAAAACCAAACTAATAAAAAGGCTGCGGTAATAAGTAATTTAGTGATATGTGTGCGGTAAAGTTTTTTCATTCCTAATTATTACTTTCTCTTTAAAAAGAATTTCTGTAAAATTTTTACGTAATCGTCGTCCGTTTTAATGTGCAATAAATCTGCTCCTGCCTGTTTAAAATATTTTGAACAAATGTCTGTCTGCTCAAAAAAGTGTTGCGAATAATTATGCCTCACAACAGGATCATCACTGTCAATCCATTTTACTTTCTGTGTTTCCGCATCTTTCAGTTGCAGCAAGCCTGCAGCAGGTAATTGCATATCCATTTTGTCGTAAACTTTTATGCCTACAACATCGTGCTTTTTACCAATTACTTTTAAATCATTTTCATAACCTATAGCTAAAAAATCGCTGATAATAAATGCAATGCTTTTTTGCCTTGTGGTGTTATTGAAATATTTTATTGCTTCATCAATATCTGTACCTGAAGAAGTTGGTTTTAGTCCTAATAATTCTCTTACAATATACAGGGCATGTGGTCTTCCTTTTTTTGGTGGAATATATTTTTCAACCTTATCGCTAAAGAAAATAACGCCAACTTTGTCATTGTTGCTCACAGCGCTAAAAGCCAAAACAGCCGCCATTTCTGTAATAAGGTCTTTTTTTCTTTTGCCAACAGTTCCAAATAAATTACTTGTGCTTGTATCTACTAAAAGCATTAAAGTAAGTTCTCTTTCTTCTTCAAATAATTTGGAGAAAGGTGTATTGAATCTTGCACTTACATTCCAGTCAATAAAACGCACATCATCACCAGCACTGTATTCTCTCACCTCTCTAAAACTCATTCCTTTTCCTTTAAATGCAGAATGATATTCTCCTGTAAAAAGATGGGTGGTAATTTTTTTACTTTTTATTTCCAGCTCCCTAACTTTTTTTAATAAAGCAGTCGAATCTGCAGTAATATCATTTATTGATGTTACTCCAGATTCGACTTTTGCTTTTTGAAAAAATTTCATTAAAAAATATAAAAGATTTAAAATTCTGATTTTAATTATACTATCTTTCTTTTTAAAGGAGCTCAATTATCCTCACTTAATATTAAATACTCTACGGTACATTCACCATTTTCAAAATCTCGTCAATTATATTTTCCACATTTACATTTTCAGCTTCCGCTTCATAAGTCAGACCAATTCTATGCCTTAAAATATCTTTACAAACGTTGCGAACATCTTCAGGAACAACATAACCTCTTTTATTTAAAAATGCATATGCTTTAGAGGCCAGTGCAAGATTAATACTTGCACGTGGCGAACCGCCGAAACTTATGAGTGGCTTTAGTTTGGCAAGATTGTATTTGTCAGGAAAGCGGGTAGCAAAAACGATATCTAAAATATAATTTTCTATTTTTTCATCTACGTAAATCTCTCTAACCAATTGTTTTGCAGTAAGCACCTCTGTTGCGGAAGCCACCGGATTGATTGTTGGTGCAACAAGCCCCTGTGTATTTTGCCTGATGATCATTTGCTCTTCTGTTTTTGTAGGATAACCGACAACAACTTTAAGCATAAAACGATCTACTTGTGCCTCGGGTAAAGGATACGTACCTTCCTGCTCTATTGGGTTCTGAGTAGCTAAAACTAAAAACGGTTCCTGAAGTTTATAACTTGTATCACCAATGGTTACCTGCCTTTCCTGCATGGCTTCCAGTAATGCACTTTGTACTTTTGCCGGCGCACGGTTTATTTCATCTGCCAGAATAAAATTGGCGAATATTGGTCCTTTACGAACATAAAATTCATTTTTACTTTGGTTGTAAATCATTGTACCAATCACATCGGCAGGCAGCAAATCAGGCGTAAACTGTATACGGCTATACTGTGCATGAATCGTTTGCGCCAATGATTTTATAGCAAGTGTTTTTGCAAGTCCGGGTACACCTTCAAGCAAAACGTGACCATTGCTCAACATCCCAATCAATAACCTTTCAATCATAGTTTGTTGCCCAACGATTACTTTACTCAATTCATCATTTATTCTGGAAACAAAGCCTGATGCATGATTTATTTTATCATTTAACAGACGAATGTCTTCTGCGGTTTGTAACATATAAATCTATAATTTTTATTTTTGTGCAATATAAAGAACCAGTATTGTAATAATTATGCCTAAAATTAAATATCGGGAAAAAGTATGTTAAATAACTTACCATGTTGTATGTAATAGTTTTAAAAAATTTGTTCTTTCCTTTTTTTAAACAATACTTTTAATAAGTAATAAAATATTTAAAAAAGCTATTGAATTCATATGAGAGTTGGACAAATTTGCAATCTGATTACAAATTTATCCAACTCTCAACTTAAATACTTTCCTACAATAGGCATTCTTCTTCCTACACCAAAAGCTTTGGGAGATATTCTTATTATGGGACAAAACTGGTTACGTTTGTATTCATTCACATTTACCATTTTTAAAACTCTGTCAACAAGAGCAACATTAAAGCCCTGGTTTTTTATTTCCTGCGGATCTTTTTGCAACTCAATATATTGGAATAATATTTTATCGAGGATGAAATAATCCGGTAGGCCGTCACTGTCTTTTTGCCCAGGCCTAAGTTCTGCACTCGGTGGTTTTGTTATAATATTTTGCGGAATTATTTCTTCGTTTTTGTTTATATATTTTGCCAGCTCATAAATCTGTAGTTTGTAACAATCTCCCAAAACTCCAATGCCACCTGCCATATCTCCATATAGCGTTCCATAACCGGTTGCCAGTTCACTTTTGTTGGATGTGTTCAATAATATATAACCAAATTTATTGGCCACAGCCATCAATAGATTTCCTCTTGTGCGGCTTTGTATATTTTCTTCAGCTACGCTAAAAGGCAAATCTTGAAACAATGGTTTTAATTCAGTTAAAAAACGCTCATAAATATTTTTAATCGGAATGATGTTGTAATCATTTTTTAAATTGATGCTTAACTGTTCTGCATCAGCTACAGAATGCCCCGTAGAATATTGAGATGGCATTAAAAGAGCTTTCACATTTTTTGATCCCAGTGCATCGCATGCAAGTGCCAACACTACAGCACTGTCAATGCCGCCACTACTGCCAAGTATTGCTTTTTCAAATCCCATTTTTGTAAAATAATCCCGTATTCCTAAAATAAGCGCCTCATAAATTAATGGGATATTAAGGGTTTCGTTAAGTTTATCAGGCTTAAACTCTTTGTCCGGCACATGGGTGGATTGCTGCAAAATTTCCCCTTCTATAGTTCCATCATCATGCAAAAAAAACGATTGCATATCTTCTTTACACGAAGCCAGTTTACCACAAAGATTTGCATGTTTATCAAAAGCCAGCGAGTTACCATCAAACACAATTTCAGTCTGGCTACCCACTGCATTTACATAAAAAAGTGGAACTTTATATTTCGTAACATTTGCTTTAATTGCTGCGTATCGGTCTTCATCGTGTGTATAATCAAATGGCGATGCAGAAATATTAAGCATTACATCCGGCCCCTGCTGAATAAGATTATCCATCGGGCAATTGGTGTAGAGTGGATTATCACCGAGGTTCCAGATATCTTCACAAATAGTTACTGCAAACTTTCTGCCTTTGTATTCTACTACATCCCACGAGGTTGCTGGTTCAAAATAACGGTCTTCATCAAACACATCATAAGTAGGCAAACAGGTTTTGTGAATGACCTGTTTTATTTCTTTATCTGCTAAAAAATAGGCAGCATTAAAAAGATCTTTTCCTTCCCTTTTAGCATTGCGGTGTGGTGCACCAATAATTACTGCAATACCATCAGCATAGCGTTTTATTTTATCAACTGCAGCGTAACACTTCTCTACAAAATCATTAAAATATAAAAAATCTCTTGGCGGATAACCGCACACTGAGAGTTCACTGAAAAGAATAACATCTCCTTTTTGTTCCTTTGCCGTAATGATTGCATCAATTATTTTAACAGTATTTGCTTCAATATTTCCTATATGGTAATTCTGTTGTGCTAAAAAAATTTTCATTGCTCTTTATTTGTTCCCGGAAGTTTAGATTTGTATTATAATCTGTAAAGTTAAATATCTAAAGTATGCGTTTGTTATTTGGTTTCATAATTATTGTAGGCATGTTTTCCTGTAACACGAAAAAGAAAATTCCTGATGTGTCTTCTGTAAAAATACAATTGAAAATCAGGCGTTTTGAACAGCAGTTCTTTGCATTGGATACCAATAATATTATGCCACAATTAGATAAACTGATTGCAGCCTATCCTTCTTTTGGCGAAAATTTTATAGGCACTATTTTAGGTATCGATCCAAAATGGCCTGCAGATACAACAGCAACTTACATAAAACAGTTTATTACTTACAGCAGAAATATTTATGATACCTCTCAAAAATATTTTAAAGATTTTTCGCCTTATGAAAATGAAATTAAAAGAGGTTTACAATTTGTAAAATATTATTATCCGGCTTATAAAATTCCAACAAAAATAATAACCTATTTGGGTCCCACTGATGGTTATGGTGATATACTTGATGATGAAGTTTTTTACATTGGTCTGCATGGTCATTTAGGCAAAAATTTTCCGCAATACAAAACTACGATGGTGCAGGAAACTTATCCCGGATACGTTACGGCACGCTTCACGCCCGAATATATTTCCGTTAACTGTTTAAAAAATATTGTGGGCGATATTTATCCTGAAAAAACAGAAGATAAAAGATTACTGATACAAATGGTTGAAAAAGGAAAAAGGCTTTACGTGCTGCAAAAATTTTTGCCTGAAAAAGATGAGCATATAATAATTGGATACACTGCTGCACAAATGAAGGACTCTTACGCCCACGAAGCTGCTATTTGGGATTTGTTTGTGCAGAATAATTTTTTGCAGACTGCTGATAATAATTTAATTAAAAA
Source organism: Ferruginibacter sp. (assembly GCA_043787295.1). Classification (GTDB taxonomy): domain Bacteria; phylum Bacteroidota; class Bacteroidia; order Chitinophagales; family Chitinophagaceae; genus Ferruginibacter. The sequence continues at coordinate 6,864 of JAYVVD010000092.1, forward strand.
TTATGTAACTGATGGTCCAAAAACGCAGGAACTTGGTGAAAATGCGCCCGGCAATATTGGCTCGTTTGCAGGCTGGCAAATAATAAAAAAATTCGCTGCAAAATATCCGGATATTAAGCTTGACAGCCTGATGAAAATTGATGATGAAAAAATATATGCAGAGGCAAAATACAAACCTTAGTATTAACAATGAATAAGGGCATGCTTTTATCTCAATAAATTCACAGTCCCTTTTACCTCAACCCGTTTAAAATCTTTATCCGTTCCTGCAACTGTCCAAACGTAAACGCCGGCGGGTTGCGGCTTTCCATTAAATTTTCCGTCCCATCCTTTTAAATATTGATTGGTTTCAAATAACAATAATCCGCTGCGGTTAAATACCCTAAAGTAAGTGGTATTCGCAAAGCCTACCGGTATTGCTCTAAAAATATCATTCTGTCCATCTCCATTTGGCGTAAATGCATTCGGCACATAATAAGCAGGCCCATTTAAAACTTTCACAAAAACCGTATCCAACCCTATACAACCAATAGCATCTGTTGCTTTTAAATAAAATACGGCATCATTATTTAACACTACAAAAGGATTTTTTGTAAATGGATTGGAAATATTTGCCGTTGGTGAAGACCATTGGTAAAATGAAGCGCCCGATCCCTGTAACTGATGCGGCGAGCCTTTCACAGCAATTGTATCATTACCAGCATTTGCAAAAACAATGGGTTGCACAATTGCATTCACTGTTCCGGTAGAAACAAAATCACAACCATAATCTGCAATCGTTGTTGTTGCAGTTAAGGTATAAAAAGTTGTTTTTGTTGGAAAAGCAATGGTTTGTAAAAGGGTATCATTTCTAATTCCTGCGGCAGGAGTCCACAAATATCTGGAAACAAAACCCGGAGCAGTAACCCTGGAAATACTGGCTGAAAGTAAAGTAGAATCATTTAAACAGATAGCAACCGGTTGCCCTGCATTTACAACAGGTTTTGTTCTTACAAATACACTTACGGTATCTTCTTTAACACAACCACCAATGCTTACCTGCAAAACATAATCACTGTGATTTAGCGGTTTTACTGTTGCATTCAATAAAATAATATTATCAATAGTGCTATTGGGTTCATTCAAAGAACGCCATTGGTATGTTGCACCTGCCGGAGTAACCGTTGGAAAAAACTTTACCGACACGCCTTCACAAATGGTCGTATCGGCACCAATATTTACATTTAAAAAATTATCTACGTTTACGGTTATTTGTGCTCTTGGTCCTTCGCAACTTCCACTTGCAGATGAAGTTGATTGGCTTACATAATAAATATAAGTTGCTGGAAACACATTTGTTGAAACTGTTGGAGAAGTTGAAGTTCCGGTGCCGCCTGTAGCATTTGCATACCACAATAAATTTGAGCCAGTTACAGAATCTGCTAATGGCCCAACTGTTTGATTAGGGCAAAAATTTATGATACCTGAAACTGTTGGTGCTGGCGGTGTTGCAGCAATATTTATGGTGATAGAAGTTCTTGGACTTTCGCAATTACCTGTTTTTTGAGATACATAATAAATGGTTGTTCCCGGAGTGGCGGAAGAAACAATAGGTGCGGTTGTGCTTGCCGTGCCACCCGTAGCCTGCATGTACCATTTTAAATTATTACCATTAACTACTAAAGGATTGGTTGGTGCATTTTGACAATAAGTTTGTGTTGGCGGCACTGTTGGGGCAGCAGGTGTTGTGTTTACATTTATAGTAATTGAAGATCTTGGTCCTTCGCAACCTGCAGATGACTGGCTTACATAATAAGTATTTGAACCAACAGTTGCAGTTGAAATAGTTGGCGCCGATGAATTTCCTAAACCGCCTGTTGCATTAGTATACCACAATAAATTTGTACCCCACACAACAAAATTCATGGGCGTTTCTCCCTGGCAATAATTTACGGTGGTACTTGTTTGACCGGCTGTTGTTCCCACTTGTGGAGCAGTAGGTATTGCAGTAACTACTACCATAATTTCTGCTCTCGGGCTTTCGCATGTACCTACATAGCGACTAACAAAATAAGAAGTAGTACCTGCATTTGCCGTTGAAGGTGTTGGCGCTGTTGAGGACGCTATACCACCCATTGCAGTTATGTACCATTTAATATTTGTACCCGATGCTGACAGAGCTGTTGCTGTTGCTCCAATGCAGTAATTTACCTGTGGTATTATCGGCGGCGGTGTAGGTGTGGTTGTAACATTTACTGTAATTGCTGATCTTAGGCTTTCGCAGGTGCCCGCAGACTGACTAACATAATATGAGGTAGAACTGATACTTGCAGTGGAAGGTACCGGCGCTGTGGAACTTCCGGTTCCCCCTGTTGCATTTGTATACCAAAGTAAATTTGAACCACTGGCTGTTAATGCAGGCACTGTTTGATTTTGACAATAATCCAATGGGCTGACAACTGTTGGTGCGGAAGGTGTCATTACAATATTCACCGTTATTTGCGCTCGTGGTCCTTCGCAGTTTGAAGAACCAACATTTGTTTGGCTTACATAATAATTTGTGCTGCCCAATGAAGCAGCTGAAACAGTAGGCGCTGTTGCAGAGCCTGTACCTCCGGATGCTGCACTGTACCAAAGTAAATTTGAACCGGTTGCTGAAAGTTGCACCGACGGTGAACCTTGGCATAATACTACCGGGCTCATAACAGATGGCGCTGCAGGCACTGCTGTTATGTTCACTGTAATTACGGCTCTTGTTGGGCTTTCACAACCTGATATTGTTTGTGATGCATAATATAATGTTGTGCCCGCTGAAGCGGTTGAAGGTGTTGGTGCTGACGATGAACCTGTGCCTCCAGTTGCTGTTGTGTACCAAAGAATATTTGAACCTGTGGCACTCAAGGCACTGGCTGTTTGGCCTGCACAATAATTATATGATGCAAGGGTTGCTGTTGGCTCTGGCGGGGATGGATTTACGGTAACTGTTATTAAAGACCTTAATCCTTCGCAATTACTTAATGTTTGGCTTACATAAAAATTAAATGTACCAGCTGTAGTTGTAGATGGAAGCGGCGCAGTAGAAATACCCGTTCCTCCTATCGCAGCTGTATACCAAAGTAAATTTGTACCAATGGCTTGTAATGCAGCAGCAGTAGCCCCCTGGCAATATGCTGGAGGATTTGTAACAGCTGGAGCGGGTGTTGTGGAAATAGTAAAAAATTTATTTGTGCCTGCCAGCATTTGTATGCCACAGTTATCTATAAATGTATTTCCGTCAGTGCCGTTATTGGCAACCAATAAATAATTTCCATCAGCCAAAGAGTTTTGCAAATTAATGTAAATTGTATCTGTTGATAGATTTGTACCACTGCAGTTTGTATTAACAGATGTAATTACAGGGCTGCCGGATGAAAGAATAAATTCAGATCCTGTAGAAGTAATGCTGCTGCATAACACCGGTTGGCTTAAAGCAACTTTTAAAATATTGGCTGCGCAGGTTGATTTGGTAACCTGAGTGATGGTAGCGGGTATCTGCGAAGCAATGGTAAAAGGTACCGGAACACCTGCAACCATAGGGTCATTACAAACATCCAGCAAAGTATTTCCATCAGTGCCGTTATTTACCGTTAATGTATAATTGCCCGGCGCAAGTGGCGATTGAAGTGTAAGCGTAAGTGTAGTAAAAGCATTTGCGCCAATAGAGCATGCGGAAGTTATGCCGGTGATGATATGTGCGCCATTGCTGATTATAAATTCAGAACCTGAAGGAGTTAAACTACTACACAAAACATCTTCTGAAAAATTTACTTTTATTTGAGATGGGTTACATCCTGCCTGAGAAACATTTGTAACGACTGGAGGTAAATTATTGGTAAGTATGGCGGTGCCTCCGGTAAAACTTAAATTATAGCCCGCCCCGGAATTTGAATAATTGGTAACCATCAATAAATAATCGCCCCCGGCAACTACATTTACAAGTTTATTATATCTGGGTGTTGCACCGGCACAATTAATATCTAAAGTCCCTGCCATTGTACACCCCGTGGAGCCTGTAGTAGCACTAAGATTTAAAGACATTCTTAGATTAACTGTATAAACATCTGTAGCAGGGCGATTGGTTATATCCATTAACTGCCAGTCATAATCATCGCCGCCATTATTTGGTGTAATTAAAAAACCTAATGTGCCTGATACATAGCAATGAACTTTGTACCAAATGGAATTACTTGAAGATACAGCATCAGGACAACCACTTGGCGGAAGATCGGGTCCTGTACATGCCGCCACATTTGTTTGGGGGAAAACAAGGGAGCCGCATACTGCAATTCCACTTTGGGCAGTATAGCCAGGGCCTGAGCAAACCTGTGCATTTACACTAAAACTACAAATCAAAAGTATAAAACAAAAAAAACGCATAAATTGAAATCTTAAGGCTATAAAAATACATAAAATATGACCGTTCCACCATACTTAAAAAGAGGAGATACAATAGCAATTTGCTGCCCCGCAGGCTATATGGCTGCAGAGAAAGTTACCAACTGTATTCATACTTTAAAAAAGGAAGGCTACAATGTTATTGTCGGAGAAAATGTATGCAGTAAATCAAAAAATTATTTTAGCGGAACCGATGAAGAACGCATAACTGAATTTCAACTATTTTTAGATGATAAAAAAATCGATGCTATTCTTTGTGCAAGAGGTGGCTATGGTATCAGTAAAATTATTGATAAACTGTGTTTTAAAAAATTTTTAAAACATCCAAAATGGGTCATTGGTTTTAGCGATGTAACTGTGTTGCATACCTATCTGTTTACTAATTTTAAAATTATCTCTCTTCATGCAAGCATGGCTGCAGCTTTTACAGGTGATGTAGAGACTGATAATATTAAAACAATGCTTGCAGCACTAAGAGGGAAAAAAGCAGTCTATGATATTGATCCAAATACTTCTAACAAAACAGGAACTACTAAGGGGAAATTAATAGGCGGTAATCTTTCCCTTTTTACAAACTCCATTGGTACATCGTCAGATGTAAAAACAAGCAATTGTATTTTATTTTTAGAAGACCTGGATGAGCAGTTGTATCATATAGACCGCATGTTTGTTCAGTTAAAAAGAAGTGGTAAATTAAAAAAACTTGCAGGACTGATTATTGGCGGCTTCACCGATTTAAAAGATACAGAGAGACCATTTGGTAAAAATATTTATGAAATTGTTTTAGAACTTGTTGCTGAATATGATTACCCGGTTTGTTTTGATTTTCCTGTAAGCCATGGAGAGTACAACCTTGCACTAAAGCATGGAATGAAACACCAGTTAATTGCAAAAGAAGAAGGTGTTTCTTTAATTGAATTGTAATTAAAATACTTTGATTGTAAGTTACAAAATTTATCATTTAAGCAAAGAATCTATTGCTTTAAAATATTGTGGCGTGCCATTTAAATTATTATGAGATGCATCTTTTACAGTAATAAATTTATCTGTACTTTTTAAAACAGGAACAAGCTTTTTTGCACAGCGGTAAGGTACAACGGCATCATTTGTGCCGTGGAAAATTATCACGGGATAAGCAACATCCGGCAAAAACTGATAAACAGGCAATTTATAATTACTCATCAGCTCATTAGGATACATAAATGCATAACTGCTAAACAGCGATGGAATATTGTAATAAGGCGTTTCTAAAATAAGCATTTTTGCTTTTGTGCGACTTGCAACATTGGCTGCTATGCCTGTGCCTAATGACTTTCCATAAATAATAATACTGTCCGAATGGAATTTTACATCGGCCATTTTTTTCACCTGCAATGCCTGTTCGTATAATTTTTGTTCTGTAATTGTACCGGTACTTTTGCCAAACCCAGGGTAATCCTCCATCCATACTTCGTAACCTAATTTTAAAAAAGGATTGGCAAATGTTATATAATGTTCAATGTTTTTCATGTTGCCGTGAAAGTAAATTACTACTCCTTTGGCCGGTATATTATCAGGTAAAAATTTTATGAGATTCATTGTATCAGTTTTATTAAAAGGAACGTCTATTTCTTCAAAACGACCTTTAAATTTGTATTGATAACCGGCAGTTAATTTTTGAGGATGAAACAATATTTTATCCTGCAGATAAAACAAGGCAATGCCAACAGATGCATATACAAGCAATAAAACTTTTAACCAACCAAATATTCTTTTCTTGTTAAATGTCATCAAAGCAAAATTAATATTGTAAAATATCTCTAAGTAAATTATGATATGCCGGGAAGGTTGGCAGATTATTGTGCCCACCACCAACAATGCGCAACAATGTTATCTTATGTGGATTTATATGCTGCAGTTTTTCGCTGTTACTGATTGGTATCAGAAAATCTTTTGTACCGTGAATAATGTAGGTATGGCAGTTTACATGGCTTATCCATTTGTCTGTACGCAACTGGTAGCGCAAAATATAACGGACCGGCAGTATTGGTAAAAACCGTTCTATTGCTTTGGCAAAATTAAAATAAGGCGCATCCAGAATTAAATAACGGGGACTATTATCACTGGCAATTTTTGCTGCAAACCCGCTGCCCAGGCTACGACCATAAACAATAATGTGATGCTCTGTATACTGCACTGCAAGTGTATCGTAAACAAACTGCATATCCTGCAACATGTCATGCTCATTTTTTTTTCCGGTACTTTTACCAAAGCCACGATAATCTACCAGCACAACATCATATCTGTATTTTAAAAAATCTCTAGCATATTTTGCCCAGCCTTTTATGCTTCGGGTATTGCCATGAAAATAAAGCACAAGGCCCAGTGGTTCTTTCGCATTAAAGTGAAGCCCGTTTATTCTTACACCTTGTTCAACATCAAAAAACAATTCTTTAAAAGGAATATCATACACATACTTAAAATCCTGATGTAATTTTTCTGGCTTAAAAATAAAACGTTCCTGTATAAAATATACGAGTGCCATTAAAATAAGATAGCCAGTTATAATATAAAGTAGCGTGCTGTTCAATTGAACCGGAATGTAAACAATTATTTTTATTGTGAAGTTTCGTTTCTCCAGGCCTTTATGCCACCGATAAGATTAATAAGGTTTGTGTAACCATATCCTTCCTCTAATCTTTGAATTACAATTACACTGCGAATTCCTTTTTCGCAGTAAAAAACAACAGGTATATCCGTTGGGATTTGTTGTAGGTTTTGAAGTACAGTACCCATGGGCATTAAGCTTCCGCCAATATTAAAGTGGTCATGTTCAAAATCTTCTCTTACATCTATCAGCAAAAAATCTTCAGCTGCCTGTTGTATTTTATTCTGAAGTTCTAAGGCAGTGATTGATTTCAAATTATTACTATTTTTTTAACGCAGAAATATGAATTAAAAGTTTTTTCAACAATGAATTATTTACAATTCACCTTTCATAATTTCTTTTTTTCTTGTGTTTAAAATCCTCTGTCTCATATCTAACAACTGGTTTAATATCCTTCTTCTTCATTGTGAAATACTCTCTTCATTTTTAACTTACCAACCGGCGCAACCACTAATGGAAATTTTTCAACAGCTACATTACTTTGCTCCAAACCAAAACCTCTTTCTTCACTCAACGATATTTCTTTTATCCAGAAATATCCTTTCATCACCAATTTTTCAAAAAACGGTAACTCATTATCCTGACTAAGAAATTTCTCTAATACAATAAACTGAAAATCGCCCACCATATTATTCCTTTGCTGGCTTTCATAACGGCTGGTAATATTTACTTCTCTGTTTACTACCAGATCTTCCACAACTTTTTTAAACATGAGGTTAATGCGTGGTGCAATTCTAAAGCCAAGCCTAAATTCTACCCTGATAATATCGTTTGGAATAATATGCGTAACCGAGTATTCATTTGTATAAGGTTCATCCAGCGTGTCAACATGAACAAACCAATAAATATCTGCACGTTTAGGCTTACCACTTAAAATACTGTACATTATTTTATGCTCAATTTCTTTGGGGTTATCTGCACTGGTAAGGTATACAAGATGGGTAGCATATTTAGGTACAGATGTATCATTGCTCAATTCTTCAAGCTTTGGTACATATTCATCTACCCTTACAAACTCAACATAACGGTTTTTTATTTTGCGTGCTCTATACCAGATATACATAATGCCAAAAAGCAAACCCGCAACAAGCAAAGCCACGTAACCTCCATGAGAAAATTTATTAAGGTTTGCAATTAAGAAACTAGTTTCGATGGTTAGAAAAACTGTCAAAAACAAATAAATGAAGAATTTATTTACCCGCCTGCTAACCATAAAATTTGCAAACAGAATAGTTGTTGACAGCATACACAATGTAATTGCCAGCCCGTAAGCAGCACCCATTGCGCCCGAGGTTTGAAAATACAATACCACACCGCAACAACCAATAAACAATAAAGTATTTATTCCCGGTATATACAATTGTCCTTTAGCTTCTGACGGATAATTAATTTTCATACGTGGCCATAGGTTTAACCGAATAGCTTCACTAATTAAGGTGAACGAACCGCTTATTAAAGCCTGGCTCGCAATAATGGCCGCAATGGTTGCAATCACAATTCCTATGGTAAGAAACCACTCAGGCATTAAGCCGTAAAAAGGATTGCTCATAATAACAGCAGTTGGGTGTTCGGCCATAAAGACAGGGTTTTCTAGCAATTCTTTTGTTGCAAAAACAGTCCCTTTAAAATTGTATAAAAGATAGGAACCTTGACCAAGATAATTTAGTATTAAGGCAGATTTTACAAATATCCAGCTGTACCGTATATTAGCCCTACCACAATGCCCAAGATCGCTGTAAAGGGCCTCAGCTCCTGTAGTACAAAGAAAAACAGCACCAAGCAAAAGAAAGCCTTTGGGGTATTGGGTAAGCAATTTGCCTGCATAATAGGGGTTAAAAGCTTTAAGAATATCCAGGTCATCTGCAATGTGGGAAAACCCTAAAACAGCCAGCATGGCAAACCACAATATCATAACCGGACCAAACATTTTTCCTATTGAATTAGTTCCAAACTGTTGCATAAAAAACAGCAGCGATAAAATACAGATTACAATAATTATAATCGTCTTTAAACTAATGCCATGTAACAGCGGTAGATTATCCAGCCCTTCCACAGCCGCTGTTACCGTAATAGGCGGGGTAATCATTCCATCCGCTAAAAGTGCCGCCCCGCCTATCATTGCGGGTAATACAAGCCATTTTTTTTGGCGTCTTACAAGTGTGTACAAAGAAAATATGCCCCCTTCGCCTTTGTTATCTGCCTGTAAAGTAAGTACCACGTATTTTATTGTTGTCTGTAAAGTGAGTGTCCAGATAATACAGGAAAGACCACCAATAATCAGCAACTCATCTATTGCTTTACCATTTATAATTTCACTAAAAACATATAATGGAGATGTGCCGATATCTCCGTAAATAATACCAAGCGCAATAATAATTCCGGCTGCAGAGACTTTGTTTATGTGTTTGGACACGAAGTAAATTTCATTTAATTAAAACTTCACAAATTTATAAGGAAAATTTTTACAAATCATATAAAAAAACGCCCTTTTCTACTGTAAAAAAGGGCGTTTTTAAATTAATTGTGTCCGTAAAAAATTTAATCTTCAGTGAATGCGAGTAACTGTTTGGTATTTCTTTTTAAACCCAATTCCTGTATGGGTTGATAGACTAATGGAATTTGCTCTACCACTACGTCACTTTTTTCCAAACCAAATGCTTTTTCATCACTGAGACCCATATCTTTTAAAAGAAAATACGATTTTAAAAGAAGGCCTTCTCTAATGGCAAAATCATTTTCAATAGAAAGAAACTTTTCTATTACAACAAATTTAAAATCGGGTTCGGCATTATATTTTGTAGATCCGTCAGGTCTGATGTGCAAATTGAGTTCTTTATTTTTTACCAGATCCTGTACAATTTGTTTAAAATACAATTCAGTTTTAGGCTGTATTCTAAAACCTATATTTATATTTATTTTCATTACTTTATCATCCATCAGTTCAGACACATCGTAGCTCATAGTATATGGTTCGCCTGTTCTGTTAAGGTGTACAAACCAATACACATCTGCCCTTTTGGGTTTTTTTGCAAAAATAGATTTTATTATTTTTTCTTCAATCTGCGTTTTATTATTAGCTTTTGACAAATAAATTAAGTGTGTTGAAAATTTTGGAATAGCATCGTCTGTACTGAGTTCTAATAACTGAGCAGTATATTTTCCAATATCTACAAATTTCATTAAACGGTTGTTTATTTTACGGGCGTAATACCATACGTACATTGTCATAAAAATAAAAAGTTCAAAAAACAAAAACATCCACCGTTCTTTTATTTTTGCCACGTTTGCAATAAAAAAAGAACCTTCAATGATTGCAAATAAACCTATTATGATTACTACATAAATCTGCTTCCACTTTAGTTTAAAGAGTAAAAAATAATTGAGCAAAATGGTGGTCATTATCATGGCTATTACAATTGAAAAGCCATAAGCCGCTTCCATACTGGAGGACGTTTTAAAATAAATAACCATTAACACGCATCCCAACCATAAAATTGTATTTACACTGGGAATATAAATCTGCCCTTTTATATTGCTTGGCTGGCGTACAGTTACCCTAGGCCAAAAATTTAAATTCATTGCTTCGCTTACCAATGTAAACGATCCACTAATAAGAGCCTGCGAGGCAATAATGGTTGCCGCTGTAGCAATTAAAATGCTTGGCAATAAAAACCAATGTGGCATCATTTCAAAAAATGGGTTCAGTTCCTGTGATGTGATTTTTGTAACTGGATTCACAATTTTTAAAAAAGAAGCAGGCTGGTGCATAACCCAAGCCGCCTGGCCCATATAATTTATAACCAAACTAAACTTTACAAATATCCATGTAATCCTAATATTTTTGATCCCACAATGACCAAGATCGGAGTACAACGCTTCCGCACCGGTAGTACATAAAAAAACTGCTCCAAGCAACCAAAACCCTTCTTTATAATTAACCAATAACTGATAACCATAATAAGGATTAAAGGCTTTTAAAACACCAGGATAATGAATTATTTCTGCACCACCTACAATAAGCAGCATGCTAAACCAAACAACCATTATAGGGCCAAAAGCTTTACCAATTATTTGTGTGCCGAATCTTTGAAAAAAGAACAATACCGAAATGATAGTAATCACAATTCCGATCGTTAATCCGTTTCCGGGCACAATAATTTTTTCCAGACCGGTTACTGTATTTAACCCTTCAATTGCAGAAGAAACCGAAATTGGAGGAGTAATAATACCATCTGCAAGAAGTGTTGTAGCACCTAATATAGTAGGTATTACCAAATATTTACTATAACGACGTACAATTGCATATAATGAAAAAACGCCGCCTTCGCCTTGGTTATCTGCCCGCAGGGTGAGCCATACATATTTTATAGTGGTCTGAAAAAGTAGTGTCCAAAACACGAGCGATACTCCTCCGTAAATTAATATTTCATTAATTTCTCGCTCACCAACAATTGCTTTTAAAACGTAGAGTGGGCTTGTACCAATATCTCCATAAATAATGCCTAATGCAATGAGTAAAGTGGCAGCAGTAATTTTCGAAGACGGCTTCGTAATTGAATTCATGTTTTGTAAAGATTATCTTTTCAGGCAATTTATACTGGAAAAGTATTTAGCTATAAGTGTGGAAAATTGTAAATATTCTGCAAATGTAGAAGGAAAAAACATTACATTAAAAAGAAAGTGATATCTATCTTGGGAAGCATTTAATAGTTATTTTTATATGTATCAATTGATTAAAAATGAATCTTACCGGGAAAGATATTATTTTAGAAAACCAAAGCATATTGTTGCGCCGTCTTAGAGCAGATGATTACCAACATTTGGAAAGATTTGTTCTGTTTGAACCTGAAATATGGCAATTTTCTTTAGGGTCGATATCAAATACGATGGATTTAAAAAAATATATTGATACTGCTGTACAACTTAGCACCGAAGGAATGGAATATCCATTTATTGTTTTTGATAAACAAACAGGTCAATATGCCGGCAGCACTCGCTTTTATGATATACAGACTACAAACAAAACGCTTCAACTTGGATATACCTGGTACGGAAAAAAATTTCAGGGAACTGGGTTAAATAAAAACTGTAAGTTTTTACTGCTTCAATTTGCTTTTGAAGAACTTCAAATGGAAAGAGTTGAATTTAGAGCCGATAACAGAAATAAAAAAAGCATAGCTGCAATGAAAAGTATTGGATGCACCGAAGAAGGAATTTTAAGAAGTCATTTAATTTTATCTTCCGGCGAAAGAAGAGACAGTATTGTATTAAGTATTTTAAAAAAAGAATGGAGGAACGGCGTAAAAGAAAATCTCAATAAAAAAATTAATCTCAACAACAAATAAAAAACACAATAATTACCGCCTCTATTAATAAAAAGTAGTAGAAGGACTTAAACAAGTTTGCGCTATTAGCTTACAGCAGGTAGTTTAACTGAGAAGATACTACCTGACGCCAGATCACTTTTTACACTAATATTTCCACCCAGAGCCTCTATAAATTCTTTGCTTATTGAAAGCCCTAAACCTGAACCTTCTTTTTTTGTACCGGGTATTTTGAAATACCTGTCAAAAATTTTTGAAATGAATTGTGCCGGTATTCCTTGCCCGTTATCTGCTACTGTAAACAAAATATTTTTTTTTTCTTGTGAAATATTTATTTTTATGAGCGCATTTTCATAAGAATATCTAATGGCATTGGAAATAATATTTGTAAGCACCCATGCTGTTTTATCACTGTCTGTAAAAACCTTAGCAATGTTTTTTTGAACATTTACTACCAATGTTATATTTTTTTGATCTGCAGCAGATTTATTTGCGCCTAGCGCATAGTTTAATATTTCTTCTGCATTGCAGGCCATTGCAGATAATTGGATGGAACCACTTTCCACCTGCGTTATATTTACCAATTCCCCTGTAATTTTTAGGAGCCTGTTTGCATCATCCATAATGCTTTCTACAAGCGTGTATTGTTCCGTATTCATTTCACCAACCGCTTTGTTGTTCAGTAACTGAAGACTCATTTTTATAGAAGCTATTGGAGTTTTTAATTCATGCGAAACAGTAGCAATAAAATTTGTTTTTGCAAATTCCAATTCTTTATAAGGCGTAATATTTTGTAACAAAACAACATTACCTATCATTTTTTCTTTTGTTTCGCCAGTTGGTATAATTCTAATTGGTATTATTTCTTTTTCGAAGTAGCTTTCTTTATTATCAGCATAAATTTTTACAGGTAACTTATTAAGTTTTGTAATTCCATCAAATATATCCTGCATTAACGTTCTTAATAAATCATTATTTAGTGCAACATCCTGCACATTTCTACCCACAACATTTTCAATTTTTAAACCGGTAATACTTAATGCTACATTATTTATGAAAAGTATTTTTCTGTTTTCATCTAACCCAATAACAGGATCATGCATATTGTTTATAAGTGTTTCTATACGCTTTTTTTCAATAAATAATTTATCTAGATTAACATTTTTAAATTCTTCGAGTTTTTGTGCCATGGTATTAAATGCTGCAGCAAGTTCGCCAAACTCATTTTGTTTTTCAAAATGTAGGCGTTGAGAATAATTTTCGGCCGCAATTTCTTTAATACTTTCTGTAAGTTTTTTTATAGGGTTTGCAATATTTCCAGGAAGGTTAAATAACACTATAAATGCAATTAAAAAGCACACGGCACCAACAAAACCAATCAATAATGTAGCTTCTGCAGCTGTTCGTTGTGCCTTATTATCTTTTCTAACAATTGCCTGCATGTTCAATAACATTATATCTGTAATATCTTTTTGTATAGTTTTTAAAACTGTATCATTTGCATTATTATTTTTAAGTTGTGCATAATCATGTGTTAGTTTCTGTGTAAGTTCAGCCTCACCTATTTCAGTAATATTTTTTTGTTGTAGGGCAAGATAATTTTTAAACGTTTTTTGTTCAGTAGCATCTGCATAACCATTATTGATAGTATTTATCATTTGCCTGCAATATTCCAGTGTATTATAATTTGCGAGTAAAATATTTTTACTTTCTTTTGATAATTTATTTACATAAAATGTACTTAAAAAGGTAAGTAAAGTTATCATGGCAAATAAAAGCCCAATGCCTATCAATAGTTTTGATTTCGTTTTCATTTTAATATTTTTATCTTGATACTTTTATTTTTATGAATAGTTGTTTAAAATTTCTATTAGCTTAATATTATCAGATCAATATTTCTTTTAGATAAATTATTTAAAAGAACATTAAACGCATTTGTAGCTAAAATAATTTTAAACAAATTGAGGTGCGGTTTACCGATACAGATAGTTGTTATTTGCCTTTCTTCGCATTGTTCAATAACAGCAACAGCCACTTTCCTGTTTTCTATTTTTATTATTTCTGCCCCCTGTTCCGTAGCCAATTTAAAATTATTAATCAGATGCCGTTGTTTATCCAGCGCAATTTTGTCACTGCTTTCATCGGGAGTTTGCACATACAAAACATACCATTTACTGTTATAGTAATTGGCAAGTCTGGCGGTTTTTCTTATAACATTTTTCGCTGTTTTTTCATTGCTGCTAATGCAGGCTAAAAAACGCTCGTGCTTTATGGCGTGTACTTTTGTTATTTCTGTTTCTACTTTTCGTAGTACCTGCGATGCTACTTCTTTTAGCGCCAGTTCTCTAAGCTGTAAAATATGCTGGGGTTGAAAAAAGTTTTTTAAGGCTGCTTCAATTTTTTCTTCCTTGTAGATTTTACCTTCTTTTAAACGGGCTATTAATTCGTCGGCAGTTAAATCAATATTTACAACTTCATCGGCCAGGGCAATCACATTATCAGGTATTCTTTCTTTTACTTCTACACCGGTAATTTTTTTTACTTCTTCATTTAAACTTTCAATGTGTTGA
>JAYVVD010000093.1:0-3688 GCA_043787295.1 Ferruginibacter sp.
CCAGATAAGTAATCCATTTCTGAATTTAAAAGATTTGGCTTTGTACTAATAAAATTAAAGCCCTTAGTAGCTACATTGGAGCCTATACCAAATTTTAAAAACTGTCCCTTAATAAGTTTAGTAGTATCATTAATGAAAAGAGTATCCTCAACCAAATGCATCTGTGCCGTACAGAAAACAGGCAGTAATAAAAGTATAAATAAATATTTTTTCATTTTTTTAATAAATATAGTTAAACCACAAGTTAATATCTCCTTTATCGGTTTCCTCTGTTATAAATCCTTTGTATTTTTTTAAGTCAGTATCAGAAATTCTTACATCAGATTTTTTTATTCCGTCAGACATTTTAAAATAATTATTATTTCTTTTTTTTATGATCTTATATAAAGTTTTCTTTTCCTGAAAAATTTGGGTGTATGTACTGTCTGTAATAATTATGGTCCTTACAGTTTTCGCAATACAAGATATATCTAAATCTTTTTCACCTCTAAAATTTATAGAAATTCCAGTAATGTTATAAACTACTTTTTGAGCTAAACAGAATCCAGGGATAATCATTAAAAAGAGTAATAACATCTTCATTATATTTTACAATCAATTTACTCACCAATTTGTGTTTTCCTCGAAATATTTTGTGGTGTTGGCACCGTGTTTCCACAAACTCACCAGCGCACCGTCTTTTGCAGTTAAATGATTTTCCCTCTTATTTTTAATATTATTAGAAATATCGTTTAACAATGGTATTTGAGCCTGCATATAACTTTCCATTCTTTCAAATGAAATATCTCTTTTTTGTACAGGAAAATCAATAGCAGGCATGGCTCTACTCATCATTAATGACATTAAATCAGGATGTACAATATCATCTTTACCCAAGTATGTAAGGGTATCCTTAGCGGGCGTTCTTTCCAAGGTCCCATCTGCACGTTCAATATATTCAGCTACTCCACCATCTCCCACAATAGCCGGACCTTCGTAATCATTGTTCTTACCTGTTTTAAATTTAGGGATAGGCCTAGCGAGCACAGCAATTAATTGCGCCGCACCTATAGCAATATCAAATGGAATTAGAAATTTATTATATTTTAAATCATTAGATACGGCTATAGCTGTATTTGTAATAATTGTAGCAACTGCTACAGCTCTGTCAAAAACCGCTTTATCATGATCAATTTTCTTTTGTCTACGATCTAAAGCTTCTTTTTGAGTTTGCGCCCTGGCATTAATAATAGCAATGTTTGCAGCCTTTTTTTCTTCACTTTGCACAAGCGCTTCGTTTGCAGCTAAATCTTTTTCTTTCTTTTTGTCGACTTCAGTTTGTTGATCTGCAATACGGTTTTTTTCACGATCAAACTGTCCGTCTACTATTGCAATAAATGCAGTTTTAGCATCTTTTAAAAGTTCTAATTCTTTTTTCTTTATTTCAGCTTTTTTGTCTGCAGCTTCTTTTGTAGCATCTACGTCCTTATTTAACAATTGTTGTTTAATGGCAAATATTTTCCTCTCAATATCGATGGTATCTAAATTAAATATTTGAGCTATTTTCAGTTTTACCTCTTCAGTTTGTAATTCAGCGTTTAATTCCGCAGTTTCATAACGCTTTTCAATTTCTGCTTTCTTTTTTTCGAAATCGGCAACATCGTTTAATTTGCCATCTTTAAAATCCTTAGCAAGCTTCCGTAATTCTAAATATTTATATTTCTCGTTTTCTAATTTTTCAGCATTTAAATTTTTATCTTCTCCTTTATTCAAATCCTTGAAGGAATCCTCCAATACTTTTTTTATTTTATCTCCATTACTTTTTACAATAGCTTCCCGTTCTTTACCAAAGGTCTTTCCTGCTTTAATTCTTTCATCATTTCCTTTTGATTCAATTAGTAATAATTCTTGTTGCAGGTTGCTTTCAATTAGCTTAATATTTTCATCAATCCTTGCAACCTGTGCACCGCTTTTACCTTTTTTATCTTTATTAAGATTATCAATTTCCCGTTGTGCTTCCCGCTGTTTTGCCTGTTTATCGAATTCCTCCTGCTCACCTATCAATTTTTTGCTTTCAATAAAGAAACTGTTCAACGCATCAAGGCGTTTTGTAAGTGGTAGCTTCTGATCGTCGGCTTCTTCTTTGTACAGTTCAATGAGACGGGCTTGGTTGAGTTTATAAATTTCAAATTCGGTGTTTAATTCTTTTTGTAAGTTAGAAACAGAACCTTCCTTTTTATTTTTCTTTCCTTTTTTATCTCCTTCATCTAATGAAATCTTTGCTTGTTTTGCAAGTAATTCCGCCTGTGTAGATATTTTTATTGCTTCCTTTTCTAGCAAAGAAGCATTTTGTTGTGATGTTGCTTTCAATTTTTGTGTAGCAACATTTTGTTCATTTGCTTGAGTAGCTGCTACAAGTCCCGGACCACTAGTACCAGCGAGAGCACCTAGAACTGCAAGTTGTAATTTTGTAAATATTGAAACCTGATCTTCCTGTGATGCCACCAACCCTTTTGCGGTTTCTGCTGCACTTGATGCAAATAATGCATTAGCCTTGGCTTTTAATCCCATTATTTTAATGTACGTGGGAGCTTTTTCTGTATATAATTTTTCAGCTTCTTCAAGGGATGTGGTTTTACCTAAGGCATCTCCAAGTGTATTATTATAAATCTTTAGAGCCGCTTCTTTACTAATTACGCCTTCTTTTGCTTGGTAAAATGCTGCACCCACTTTTTCTACCTGTACTACTGCATCTGCTGAGGACTTTTTAAAATCATCTAAGGATGCTGAATAAGCTTCTGTAACAATTTTACTTTCTTTAGCTGTTTTTATAAACTCAATCAAATTATAAACTAGCAAGGCAATTGCGGCAACTATTAATCCGATACCGGAAAACTTTAATGCAGTACTCAATGCATTTGTAGCACCGGTAGCTACCACTTCACTTGCGGCTAATGCTGTTGTGGCTCCTGTAGCGGCCGTTGCAGCAATCGTATCTGCACTATATGCTGCAATTAATTGTGTAGATGCAATATCTTCTGCCTGTATAGCTAATGTTGCAGCCAAGCTTGCGGCAGCAAGGTTTGCTTGAGCTACTGCCTGGGCTTCGGCAGATGCAATACCGGCAGTAAGTAAACTATCGAGTTCAGCTTGGGCTGTTGCCTCTGCTTGTGCACTTATTGCTGTTGTTCCCTGGGCGGCGGCAAGGTTTGTTTGTGCAATTACCTGCGCGTCTGTTATTGCAATGTTTGAGGTACCTGCTGCTGTTTCTGCGGCCAAAGCAGCGGCTGACTCTTCTGCTGCTAAAGCAGTAGCTTTTTTACTCCTAAAAAAAGCCGCAATACCCTGTAAAGAATGCTCAATAACCAATCTAAAAGTGTCTGCCTGTGTTGCTCCTATGCCTAACGCTTCGCCTAGTAACTTAGTTGGGCCTCGGCTGCCACGTAACACAGTTACATATCCGTTTAGTGCTTGTGATGTGCCGGCATATGCTGCTGAACTTTTGTCTAAAGCGGCAGTAGTTGGTGCCTGTTGTACGCTAATGTCTGCTGCACGGCGAAATCCTTCAATTACTGTTCTTGTTTTATTTACCTCAACACCTGTTCTTTTATACTCTGATTCTAGCCTTGCAAGTTCAGCAGTTGCTTTTTTATAATCTGCAGAATTTATATCGCCTTTAAATCCATTTATTACATTTTTTTGAGTAGCT
>JAYVVD010000094.1:0-4468 GCA_043787295.1 Ferruginibacter sp.
CCACGCATTTCTTTCCAGTGCATACATATTATACATAAACCAGTATGCAGGCATTACAACCAATTGATCGTTTGCTACATCATTGCTGATTAAACTAAATGGAATTGTGATATTTAGCTCCGCAGGAAAATCTCCTTTTGCTATAATTGTAAACGATGCAAATTTAGAATTGTGTTTTAAGCTAACGCATAATCCCGGCCAAAACCCACGCCCTGCCTGTATTTCACCATCGGCACTTCTACTGTTATGGTTGCTGCCAATAGTTGCACCGGCTGCCATATTACTCTGCCCCATAACAATTGCGGCACATAAAAATGAGTTGTTATGGTGCTGTTCGTGATTAGGAAAAATAAGTGAATTTAAAACTTCGCAGCACGAAATAGTAGAGTTGTTACCTAGATAAGAGTTGATTAACCTTGCACCATATTTTAACTGAGAATGAGATGCCAATATAAAACGCACTGCTTTTACACCATAAAAAATTTTGCAACCAAAACCTACAATTCCATTTACCAGTTCACAACCTTCGCCAACCTGTGTTTTTCTTTCTGCATCACTGTTAATGGTTACATTTTTTATTTTATTAGCACCCTTTAAATAAGCATCATTTCCTATCCAAACATCTTTTAAAATACCACAGTTTTTTATAACTGTGCGCTCTCCAATTTTACCATAATATCCTCTTTTATCATCAAGTTGTTTTTGGGTAAACTTTTTAAACTGGTTCAATAATTTATCGTCGTCTCTATATTTACTCCACATAAAGGCATCGCCTGGCAACATACCATTGAAAGGTAAAATACTTCTTCCACCATTTTCATTACAGACTTCCACCCACGTTCTTATGCTTTCATCTTCTCCCTCTTTAATGATACCATTACCAAACTTGGAATAATCAGTTGTGGCGAGTTCGTGCACATTTGCAATCATTACATTTTCTGAAATAATAAAATGGCTTAGATAATCAACATTATCAATACATACATTATCACCAAGGTCGCAACTTATAATAGTACTGTTATACAAGCCAACAGCCATACTAAAATTGTGAAATTCTTTATACAATGGTTCAAGCAAACCTATACGGACAAGACCATAAAATTTGCAGTTCTTTATAAGTGTTGCATTAAAATTTTCTGCAACTAAAATATTATTCCAGTTGTCAGATGTATTTCTATTGTGTATTAAAGTATCTAATTCTACAGTTGTGAGCGCTCTGTATGTCTTTCCATCATTTTGTATATTTCTTATGTGATATTCATCTTCGCCATCCGGAATATACTTTGGATCCATAAAATTATAGCCAAGTTCTTTCAAAGGATGTGTTTGTATAATGTTCATATATTATCGTCTAATCAAAATGAAATCTTTTTTGATTTACCTTGTTCTGTAAATTTATTATTTACTGCATTTTCCAGTCAGGTATTCTACCCGGCGTGTATGGTGCACCTTTCTGTTCTAACTGAATTTCAATTTTTTTAATTTCCTCCCCTACAACTTTTATTTCAGCAAGTACAGGCGAAAACTGTTGCGCTGCAACTGTGTAAGAATTCACATATGAATTAGTTGGTGAAGTTGTTGTGTTTATCAGGTTTTGCATGATATCACTAATTCTTCCTGCTACAGAAGTTGGGGCTGAAAATTCTCTTCTGGTTAAAGCCTCATCGCCATTTAAAATAATATCAGTGGCCTGCAATCTACTTTCCAATGTAAGAATTTCTTTTATAATAGATGGCTCAATGCCTGCTGTTACCAAGACAGTTTCTTTGATACTTTTCAGTTTATTATTAAGCTCAATTCGATAGTTATTGGTGCCATCGAAGGCACGTTTAAGTTCTGATACCTTCTTACCAAAATCAGCCATCATTTTTCTATCTGCTACAGACAGCGCTGCCATGTTCAAAGGCTCAATTGTAAAAGGCTGAGAAGAAACAAGCTCTGTAAAATTTCCATCCTCAAATTTGCTTAACGACACATTGTAATTGCCAGGCATCACAAATATTCCTCTTGTTCTTGAGTTAGTTCCATCCGTTTCATCCGTCGAATAAATATTTACCGGAGATTTTGCATCATTTCTAAAGTCCCAGTTTATGCGGTTGATTCCTTTCTTTACACCGGTCTTTAACCTTCTGACAACACTGCCTGTTTCATTAGTAATTGTGAAAAGTAGATATGGTGCAGGTTGTGCGTCTTCCATTCTTAAAGAATCCATGGTTGGGTAGTAAGGGGCTTCACCTTTTTTTATTTTTTCATTTTCTGAAAACTGCCTTTTTTCTTTTAAAGTTTTACTATCATTTTTAATAAAATAAGTAAATACAGAACCCGGTTTTGGGTTTGGTGTATTCCAGTAACTTTCTCCCTGAAAACCTTTCTCCCTGCTACCTAACGGTGTAGATTCCATATACATCCAGGCTTTTTTAATGGGAGATATAAATGCACTTTTTTGTAGGTCTTCTTTCTTTAAATTTCTTAGTGGACTAAAATCATCCAGCACATAAAAACCACGTCCAAATGTGGCAATTACAAGATCGCTCTCCCGCTTTTGTATCTCCATATCTTTTACCGCCAGCGTAGGTAAACCGCCTTTTAATTGTGTCCAGTTAGCGCCACCATCAATAGAAAAATATACACCAAATTCTGTTCCGGCAAAAAGCAAATTTGAATTTACATTATCTTCTGCAACGCAATAAACAGTTCCTCTCACCGGCAAATTATTTTGAATGGGCAACCATGTTATTCCGCCATCTGTTGTTTTAAAAAGATAGGGTCTGAAATCGCCGTAACGATGTTGGTTAAAAGCAGCATAAGCAACATTTTTATTTTTTGGCGAAGCAATAATCTGGTTTACATAAGTACGTTCAGGAACGCCGGGTATATTATCTATTTTCCGCCAGTTTTTTCCACCATCTGTCGTTATATGTATGAGTCCATCGTCAGTACCAACGTATAAAATATTTTCATCTAATGGAGATTCTGCTATTGTAGTTGTTTGTCCGTAAACGTCTGTTGACTGGTTTTTAGCAACTGCATCTACCGACCATACTTTACCCATTACCTGCAGTTTATTCCTGTCAATACCACGGCTCATATCACCGCTAATCGTTTTCCATGTACTACCCTGGTCGTCTGTTCTGTAAATTTTATTTGCACCAAAATATAAGCGTTTATGATCGTGCTGAGAGATCAGCATTGGCGCATCCCAGTTCCACCTCAAACCTGCTTCGCCCGATGCTTCTATTGGCTGGATATTTAATTTTTCGCCGGTTGTTTTATCAAACCTAACTATACCGCCGTATTGCGATTCTGCATAAACAATATTTGGGTCAACATAATCGGCTTGGCTTTCAAAACCATCACCACCATTGGTTATAAACCAATCGCTGTTAACGATTCCATTCTCGCTTTTTGTACGGCTTGGTCCACCTAAACTAAAATTATCCTGTGTTCCGCCATAAACATTGTAGAAGGGAAAACTATTATCCAGCGAAACTTTATAGAATTGTGTTATGGGCAGATTTGCTTTGAAGTTCCAGTTTTGTGCGGCGTCATAGGTTTCATATAAACCGCCATCACAACCTTCTATCATGTGTTTTGTATTTGCAGGATCCACCCAAATTACATGATTGTCCACATGCTTATTTTTATCGCCAATGTTTTTAAATGTTTTGCCTCCATCATCACTCACTTTGGCATTGGTATCCATTGCATAAATCTTGTCTATATCTTTTGGATCGCAAAAAATTTCCTGGTAATAATTTCCGCTGTTATAAAATGGTCCTCTTTTCTCCCAGCTTGCACCCCGATCGGTAGATGCAAATAAGCCACCTTTTGCTTTATCTGTAGTTTCTACAATCGCATACAAATAATCAGGATTTACAGGGCTCATTGCCATTCCTATTCTGCCAATATTTACATCTGATGGAAGACCTTTCATCATTTTATTCCATGTAGTTCCACCATCAGTGCTTTTGTACATGGCACTTTCAGGGCCACCACCAATATAAGTAAAAACCTTGCGCTGCCTTTGATGAGCCGCAGCATAAATGGTATTAGTATTTCTAGGGTCAATCATCACCTCATTAAACCCTGTATGCTCGCTTACATATAATACCTGCTTCCAGTTTTTGCCACCGTCTGTGGTTTTGTAAATTCCTCTTTCCCCGCCACTGTTCCATAATGGCCCATAAGCTGCGACGTAAACTATATCTGAGTTTGTTGGATCTATGGCAATCTTACCAATGTGTTCAGAAGTTTTTAAACCCATATTTTTCCAGCTCTTGCCAGCATCTTCACTTTTGTAAACACCATCGCCATAACCAACTACCCGCTGGTTATTATTTTCTCCGCTGCCCGCCCACACTGTATTTGTATTTGATGGATCAATGGTGACACAACCCATTGAAAAAGATGCTTCATTATCAAAAAGTGGTATAAATGTATTGCCGGAATTGTTTGTTTTCCAAATACC
>JAYVVD010000095.1:0-8380 GCA_043787295.1 Ferruginibacter sp.
GGCAGGGCGAAGTGGGAACACCAGATTACAGTGATTTGTTGCTCGATAAATATATTTCTGCCATAGAAGTTGTAAACCCCATGCATAGAATGTGGAGCGATGGACGGTGGAATAAATTGACCATGGCTCATGGTTGTTACTGGGGTAAATGTACTTTCTGTGATGTATCGCTTGACTATATAAAAATTTACGAGCCGGTTGCAGCAGGAATTATTTGCGACCGCATGCAGGAGATAATGATCCAAACAAAACAAAATGGATTTCATTTTGTAGATGAAGCTGCGCCGCCTGCATTAATGCGTGCCCTTGCCCTGGAAATTATAAAAAGAAAGATGGTTGTAACATGGTGGACCAACGTTCGTTTTGAAAAAAGCTTCACCAGAGATCTTTGTTTGTTGCTCAGCGCTTCTGGTTGTATAGCTGTATCGGGCGGTTTGGAAGTAGCGTCTGACAGACTTTTAAAACTGATTGAGAAAGGAATAACTGTTGAGCAGGTGGCAAAAGTTACCCGTCATTTTACCGAGGCGGGTATTTTGGTGCATGCATATCTTATGTATGGCTTTCCCACCCAGACTGATCAGGAAACGGTGGACTCGTTAGAAATGGTGCGCCAGCTTTTTGCTGCAGGTGTTTTACAGTCAGCATTCTGGCATCGCTTTGCACTTACAGCCCACAGTCCCGTTGGTTTAAATCCGCAAAAATTTAATATTAAAACACTTAACGAAATTATTGGCAGCTTTGCAAATAATGACGTTGAATATGAAGACGAAACCGGTGGCGATCATGATAGCTTTGGATATGGCTTAAAAAAATCGCTGTTTAACTATATGCATAATATTGGAGTAGATGAGCCGCTGCAAAAATGGTTCGATCATAAAATAGCCAAAACAAAAGTGGCTGCTAATTTTATTTTAAATGCATTAAATGAGCCGGAGTTAAACAGTTTTAAACCTTCCGCAAAAATAATTTTTACAGGCAATATTCCTACAGTAGAATGTTTTACACAATCAAAAAAAGGAAACACAAGAGAGATGGTAACTCTTACGTTTATGAACAAAAGACATGCCCAGCAAATTCAGGTTTTAAAACAGCAGGGGGAGTGGCTGGTTCAAATACTTGCTTTACTAAATATAAACAACAGTGCACAATTATCCCTTCAACAAGTAAAAGATAATTACACCACTACAGGCTTGAAAGATTTTGAATTATTTTGGGATAACAAGCCTGTAAATACGCTTTACAAATCGGGTTTATATCATTTGTAAAATGAAAACAGCCTCCAATTACTTTAAATATTCTTTAGTAACATGAGGCTATTTATTAGAAGCTTATGCTACTTTTAATGAAGACACATTTTGTATTGCTGCCTGTATCTGCTCTTTGGTAAATGGTTTGGCAAGAAAAATATCTGCACCATTTTCTATAGCTGTTGCTTTATCTGTTGTATCGGTATTACCGGTAATCATGATGATTTTAATAAGAGGATAGCTGCTTTTAATTTCTTGTATATATTCTAAACCAAGGCCATCCGGCAACTGGTTATCTATAATTACAATGTGTGTGCTTTGCTCTTTTAAAAAAGTTGCAGCTTTTGCCAAAGTAGTTACATGTTCAATTTCAATATCTTCCTTTTTAAGCATAAGGTTTAAGATCAATGAAATATCACCTTCATCTTCAATAATAAGAATATTCATTTTTCGGCTGTCAAAAGTTTTTTTATCCATCATAAATAAGTTTTGGTTGTTACATTTTTGTGCAGGCATTGATAAATATTATGCCAATTATTAATATCCTCTCACATTTTTCCCTTCCATAAAATTAATGAAAGCTTTGTTACAAACACGGTTTCCACCTTGTGTAGGATAGTTTCCTGTAAAATACCAGTCTCCTTTATTATTAGGGCAGGCTTTGTGCAAAGTTTCTATCGTCTGGTAAATTACTTCAACAGGAATTGTTACATCTTCCGGTGTTATAAGTTGCGCTATTTTAGCCGATATTTCTTCTGTGGTAAATGATTTATATACCAGCCTGACAAGGTTTTCTGTATGAAGTTTATTGTTGCGCTGAAGGTCTTTACATTTTTCTAAAATATCATCAAGTTGTTTTTCTTCGCCTCTTTCTTTTAATAATGCAACTGCTGCCTTAAATGCAATAAAATCGCCCATTTTACTCATATCTATCCCATAACAGTCGGGATATCTTATCTGTGGAGCGGAGGATACTATAATTATTTTCTTTGGCTTAAGCCTGTTAAGCATCTTGATTATACTTTCTTTAAGAGTGGTTCCCCTTACAATGCTGTCATCTATTACAATCAAAGTATCCTGGTCTTTTTTAACTGTACCATAAGTAATATCATATACGTGCTGTACCATTTCGTTGCGGCTGCTGTCTTCCGTTATAAAAGTGCGGAGCTTCACATCTTTAATGGCAATTTTTTCAATCCGTATTTTTCTGTTTATCATTTCAGATAACTTCTCTGCATCAAAATCTTTGTCCCAGCTCAGTATACGCTCTTTTTTTATTTCATTTAGATAGTCTTCGGCGCCTTTTATCAAACCATAAAAAGCTGTTTCAGCTGTATTGGGTATAAATGAAAAAATGCTGTTTTTAAGGTCATAATCCACCGCTTTTAATACGATGCTGCTTAAAAAATAACCAAGCGCAATTCTTTCTCTGTAAATTTTTTCATCACTGCCACGGCTAAAATATATTCGTTCAAAACTGCAGGCTTTTCTTTCTTGCGCAGGCACAATCTGCTCAATGCTGTAACTTCCATCAGCTTTTGATATGAGTGCGGTACCGGGCATTAATTCCTGTACTTCATTCTCTTCAAGGTTAAAGGCTGTGCGTATGGCAGCACGCTCACTTGCACCTACAATAATTTCATCATTTACATAGTAGTAAGATGGACGAATGCCATGGGCGTCCCTTACAATAAAACCATCGCCATTGCCGGTTATACCTGCAAAATTAAAACCACCATCAAACAATGGAACCGCCTTTTTAAGCATACCAATAATGTCAGGATTTCCGGGGTTCAGTTCATCAGCCTTTATAAGAAAATGATAGAGCACTTCCATCATAGCAGCAAGATCACTCTGCTTTTCAAAACTGCCGGGATCTATGTTTATCAAGCCAAAAAGTTCATCGGTATTAACAAGATTAAAATTGCCCGCAAGAGCAAGATTTCTGGAAGGGATAGTATTTTTTTTTATGAATGGATGGCAAAATTGTACATCATTTTTACCCTGAGTACCATACCTTAAATGCCCGAGCAATACTTCTCCTAAAACAGGAATATGCCCTTTCATTAATCCCGGATGGCTTTTAATATCAGGCTGATATTTTTCTATTTCTTCAATTTCTTTACCTATTGTTTGGAAAAGATCTGCAATAGGCTGCTGTGCGCAACTTCGTAGCCTGTACATAAATGGGTAACCGGGTTCTGTATTCAATTTTACAGCTGCAATTCCCGCACCATCCTGCCCACGGTTGTGCTGCTTTTCCATAAGAAGGTACAGTTTATTTAGGCCGTATAAAACTGAGTTATGTTGCTGCTGGTAATAACTGAAAGATTTGCGGAGTCTTATAAAGGCAAGTCCACATTCATGTTTTATTGCATCGCTCATTGCAGGATATCAATTGATATTGTGAGGTGAGGTGCGAAATTAGCCTATTAGTTTACAGCAAACAAAAATCCCTCACAATGAAGGAGGGATTTTTAACTATTGCTGTTTTTTAATAAGTTTTAGATATGCATTTATAAACCGCTTATTGTAATGCCCACCTGTATAAGTTTAGTATCTGGTGCCACGCCATCTTTAAAAATACCTGTTAAGTTATATGCACCAAAAAGCGAAAATATGCCATAACCCACACGGGCTGTAGCCGCAATTCTTGTTGTATTAAAATATGATTTGGAGCTCTCTTTAACCGTAAAGCCGTTTAACTTGTTGCCACTGGAGTTTTGGAGATTTTTACCTTTTGTATGTGCATTCAGCAAAGTACCCACTTTTACGCCTATGGCCGCTTTCAAAGATTTATTTGGGGTTTCAGGCTTTGCTATAAACCTTAACTCAACTGGTATTTCCAGGTAAGCTGTAGCAAGTTTGTATTTTTTGTAATTGTTGCCAGTGTCAGTTCTAATAAACGGAAGTTTTGGGTTAAAAGCTGCAATACGGGTTTCCAATTTACTAAAATAGATATTACTTGTACCCACACCAATACCAATACCTGCGCTTAAGCGCGGGTTTGTTTTAAACTGCTTGTCGTACATTAAATATACATTGGCACTACGGTTAAAACTGTTCACATACTTGCTGACACTGTCTGCCGTACCGCTCCAAAAATTAGAGGCAAGCTGTATCATTAAATGATCAGCCGCTCGGTTACCAAGTTTTACCGGCATAATAGGTTTTGCCTGCGAAAAAGCAAGGGTAGAAATGGCACATGCAATTACAATTGCAAAAATTTTTCTCATAATAAGTTCTTAGCCGGCAAAAATAAATGCCTATGGGTTAATGAAAGGTTAAATAACTGATGCCTCACAACAGTTAAATTGTAATTTAAAATTGAAAGGCTGCAAAGGTATGGTTTGGCGGCCATCAATAATTTCTATTAAGTTTAGGTAAGGGAAAATTTGCAAACAGTTATAAATTTTACGCTAACTAATAAAAAGTTATTAGGGGGTAATAATTAATTCGTTTAACATTATATTTTATATGACAACAACAAAGTGACAATGAATTGTTGCCTCTGATATTGTGTCAGTAGCAATTTTATCCCCCGTCAACCTAATAACTGCAACCGAATTACATTCAATCTCAAAATAAATTTTGAGAAACCAAATAGTTGCGCATATATTTGCAACTGATCAGTTTCGCAAATAAATTAAAACAACATGAGGCGTGATATTTTTCAGGCAATAGCCGACCCTACAAGGCGGGCAATTATTATTTTAATTGCATCGCAGGCAATGACACCTAATTCCATTGCTGAAAACTTTAATACCACAAGGCAAGCTATTTCCAAACACCTTCGCATACTTACAGAATGCAATCTTGTAAAACAGGAACAACAGGGCAGGGAAATTTATTACTCCCTTGAAATTGAAAAAATGAAAGAGATAGATAAATGGATAGAACAATTTAGAAAAATATGGGAAACAAGATTTGATCAGCTTGACAATGTATTATCAACAATTAAAAAACAACAAAAATGACAAAGGATTTGCTATCTGATCTTACCGTTGACAAAATAAATAAAACGATATCCATCACCCGGGAATTTGATGCCGAACTTTCATTAGTATGGGATGCTTACACCATGTCAGAACTTCTTGACCAATGGTGGGCGCCAAAACCCTGGTCTTTAAAAACAAAAGCTATGAATTTTGAACCGGGTGGCAGAAGATTTTATGCCATGGTAAGCCCTACAGGACAGGAACGCTGGTCCATACAGAAATATACCTCCATCAGCCCGAAAACAAATTTCAAATTATTTAATGCTTTTGCAGACGAAAAAGAAATCCCTGAATTGTCGGGTTCTGAATGGGCGCTGAATTTTAGTGAACAAAACGGAAAGACAAAAGTAAGTATTACTATTAAAAATGAATCACTTGAACGTATGGAAAAGATGATTGAAATGGGTTTTCAAGGAGGATTTACAATAGGACTTGATCAATTAGAAAATCTTTTAAAGACATTATAATATGATCGAAATAAATTAATAACAGACAATTAAAAATCACTAAAAATGGAAATTAATAAAGTAACAACATTTCTTTGGTTCAACAACCAGGCAGAAGAAGCAGCGAAATTTTACTGCTCAATCTTCAAAGATTCAAAAATTATTAATGCCAATCCAATGATGGCAACATTTGAATTGGAAGGGCAACGATTTACAGCAGCCAATTTTGGGCCTCAATTCAAATTTAACGAAGCCATTTCTGTTTTTGTAAATTGCGAAACACAGGAAGAAGTTGACTTCTTTTGGAACAAACTCACTGCCGATGGCGGTAAAGAAGGTCAGTGCGGATGGCTGAAAGATAAATTTGGTTTGTCATGGCAAATCGTTCCCACCATTCTTTCAAAGCTAATGAGTGACCCTGCCAAACAAGAAAAGGTTACAAAAGCATTTATGCAAATGACAAAATTTGATATAGCAGCTTTAAAAAACGCTTAAAATATTTCTAAATTTAAAAATAAAATTATGGCACTAATCAATCCACACATTAATTTCAACGGAAATGCTGAAGAAGCATTTACCTTTTACAAATCAGTATTTGGCGGAGAGTTCGCAAAGATTATTCGTTTCAAAGACCTTGCAAGTCCTGAGTTCAGGGTTGCCGAAAAGGAAGAAAATAAAATTATGCATATTGCTTTACCCATCGGTAAAAATAATATGTTGATGGCAAATGATGTTCCGGAAATTATGGGAAAAACAAACGAAAATGAGAACAGAAGTAAAATTGCAATAAGTGCGGAAAGTAAAGAAGAAGCAGACAGATTATTTAATGGGCTTTCAGCAGGAGGACAAATAGAAGGGCCTATTGGTGACAGCCCCTGGGGTTCATATTTTGGTTGTTTCAGAGACAAATACGGTATTGAATGGATCGTGGAATTTGACCCAAACTATAACGGATAAGGAGAAAAATAAAAATAATTAATCAACCTGATAAAGTATTATCTACCTTTTAAAAACACAATAAAATGAAAAATAATTTGGCGTTTGATTTTACGATTGATAAAGCAACGAACACCGCATTCGTTAATAAAGAATTTGCTGCTGAACTTTCCTTAGTGTGGGACGCATTCACAAAACAGGAAATTCTTGACCAGTGGTGGGCACCAAAGCCATGGGAATCAAAGACAAAATTTATGGAATTCAAACCGGGGGGACGAAGATTTTATGCAATGGTAAGCCCTGAAGGGATGGAACATTGGTCAGTTCAAAAATTTACTTCTATCAGCCCAAAAACCAATTTTAAATACTTTGACGCTTTTGCAGACAAGGATGAAAATATCAATACTGAAATGCCGGGTTCTGATTGGGATTTGAATTTCAGGGAGGAAGAAGGCACAACAAAAGTCAGGATCACAGTTAAGCATAAGACTCTGACCGACTTAGAGAAAATTATTGAGATGGGCTTTCAGGGAGGATTTACTATGACATTGAACTATCTGGAAGACCTGTTGAAAAAATTATAGCAAATGGAGTAAAAATTGTCATAAACATATTTTGCTTTGCCACCTGCTTGCCTACAGGCAATATCATTTAGTTAAGGTTTTTTTAAATTGCGCCAATCTTTAGGTGGGCGCTAAAACTTAAATATTTTAAAGACCTTTAACTCTATAGTCATTGTGTTTGGCGCTAAAGACTTCTTTATTAATTTGAATTTTAACCCTGTGCTAAAGCACAGGGCAATGCAAGAGCCTTAAATAAATTACGTTGGGCAGCCAGAGTGTGGGTGTGATGGCGTAAGATTATAATGTTTAGCTGATTAGGAAAACCAAGTTGGTGAGTGTAATTTTATAACAAGCTGTTTGTATTAACAGATCTTCGAATTTTTAAATTCTTTAAAAAATTATTTTTTTTACAATGTAAACATCAGAAGCCATGAATAAGGACAATCATCGCATTTCGCCTGTACAAATCGACAAAGAAAATTTTAAAGCAATTGGCTATCGTTTAATAGATAGCATTGCTGATTTTTATGAGGGAATCCATGAGCGCCCGGTCACTACAGGAGAAACCCCAAAGCAAATACAAACTATATTAGGTGATGGTTCTATACCTGAAAACGGCACTCCTGTTTCAGAATTATTTATTAAGGCTGCAGATTTATTAATCAATCATTCTTTGCTCAACGGGCATCCAAAATTCTTTGGTTACATAACTTCTTCCCCCACTCAAATTGGTGCTTTAGCAGATTTGTTAGCGGCGGCCATAAATCCAAATGTAGGTGCAAATATTTTAAGTCCCATGGCTACTGCTATCGAAAAACAGACAGTAAAATGGCTGGCAGAATTTATTGGGGTTTCTCCAGCTTATGGCGGCTTATTGGTGAGTGGTGGCAACATGGCAAACTTTACAGGTTTCTTGGCAGCACGAACTGCAAAAGCTCCAAAAAACTTAAAAGAAGATGGTTTGATAAATAGTGCAGAAGAAATGGTTTTCTATTGCTCAAAAGCCACGCACACATGGCTGGAGAAAGCTGCAGTTTTATTTGGCCATGGTACCAAAGCAATTCGATGGATACCCACATTAGCCGACAATAAAATGAACACTGCAATTTTATTAGAAACAATCAAAGATGATATAAAGAACAAAAAAAAGCCATTTCTGGTAATTGGAAATGCGGGAGATGTGAGCACAG
>JAYVVD010000096.1:0-22088 GCA_043787295.1 Ferruginibacter sp.
ATAAATGCTATAACCGATGGTCTTAAACAGTCTATGCAAAAGCATGAGAATTTAATTTTAATGGGGCAGGATATTGCAGAATATGGCGGCGCTTTTAAAGTAACGGAAGGCTTTCTAAATGAGTTTGGCAAAAACCGGATACGCAATACACCTTTGTGTGAAAGTGCTATTGTTGGGGCGGCTTTAGGATTAAGTCTGGAAGGTTATAAAGCTGTAATGGAAATGCAGTTTGCGGATTTTGCGACAGTAGGTTTTAACCAGATCATAAATAACCTTGCAAAAATTCATTACCGCTGGGGGCAAAATGCTGATGTTGTTATTCGGATGCCGACTGGTGGCGGTGTAGGCGCAGGGCCGTTTCACAGTCAAAGTAATGAAGCCTGGTTTGCACATACACCTGGTTTAAAAGTTGTATATCCAAGCACACCTGAAGATGCAAAAGGATTAATAATTGCTGCGATAAACGATCCAAATCCTGTTATGTATTTTGAACACAAGGCATTGTACAGAAGTATTACAGGTAATGTAGCAGATGAATATTATGAAATAGAAATTGGCAAAGCAAGGCATGTGCAACATGGAGATGATGTAACTATTATAACCTATGGAGCAGGCGTGCATTGGGCAATGGAATATGCACAAAAAAATAAAGATATAAGTATTGAGATTTTAGATTTGCGCACTTTGTTGCCGTTAGATTATACAGCAATAAAAAAAGCTACAGAAAAAACGGGTAAAGTTTTAATACTGCACGAAGATTCCCTCACAGGTGGCATTGGTGGCGAAGTGGCCGCTTGGATTGGCGAAAATTGTTTTGACAGTTTAGATGCGCCGGTTATGCGATGTGCAAGCCTTGATACGCCTATTCCTTTTAACCTTGACCTTGAAAAAAACTTTATGGCTTATGGGAGACTGGGAGAAATGTTAGAGCGCTTGATCAATTATTAATTTACAAAATTGGTGATATACAAAATGTTTTTTTGGTAGAGATTAAAGTAGCTGAGCATGTAGCCGATACTTCCAACATCAAAACAAATTTTTTAAGATTGTCTTTAGAAACCTTCTATGCTGTGCTCTTTTTTTGCTTCTCCAGAACCTATTGTTTTTTTAAAGTGGTAAGAAGCATTTAGAATATACTGGTTAAATTCTATTTCGCTGCTGGTTGCTGCAAATTCGTATGTGGGGCGATACCAGATTATAAAACTATCCAGTGCGGGGCTTTGCAACATGGTTATTCTTTTTACAAAAACTTTATTAAACCGGTAATTGATATACTTTTCTTTTTCATCTGCCTCCAGCCTTTGCTGAAAAGCTTTTAATCTTTTGTTTCTTTTAAAACGAAAAGCATTTATCAGTTCATCAACATCCAGCCCTACACCACCGCCCGGACTTATAGATGTTTGAATGCCCTGTTTTTTGTAGGAAAATATTTCGCCATAGTTTTCTCTGTTTTCCGCAGAATCCTGTTTGTAATTTTTGGAGTAAACAATAACTTCTTTTAAAAGACTGTACCTGCTTTTTACGGGTATATGCAATGAAATATCAAACTGAGCCGAGTTAGCAATTTTATTTACTGCAAATTTTTGTGTCGGTTTGTTGTTGTAAATAAAATACAATGAATCCTCTGCTGAAGCTTGTATACTGTATCTACCTAAAGAATCTGTAACAGCTATTTTGCCCCCGGTACTCATTACACCAACCGCCTCTACAAAATTAATTTTGCTGTTATCCATTACAGTACCGCTCACAATAATTTGTGCAATTGAAGTAAAACAGCAAAAAAATAATAGAAGAAAAGTAAAAATAATACGCAAGCCAGTATTTTTTGAAAAGTAATATTACGCCACAAAAATATATAAGAAGAAAAGCGTTGTTTATTTAACAGGAATTTGAGAAAGTATGGTTTCAACTATAACAGCTGTGTAATATTTATGCTCAAGTGCCAGTATTTTTTTGGCAAGATCATCAGCTGTAGCAGTGTTTTCAACTACACATTTTGCCTGAAAAATAATTTGTCCATGATCGTACACCTCATCTACATAATGTATTGTTATGCCACTTTCTTTTTCTCCTGCAGCAATTACCGCCTCATGTACATATTTGCCATACATGCCCGCACCGCCATAAGCCGGCAATAATGCGGGATGAATGTTTACAATTTTTTTTGGGAAAGCACTTGTAATTTCTTTTGGCAACTTCTTTAAAAAGCCGGCAAGTACAATAAATTCTATCTCATACTTCTTAAGTATTTCTAAATAAGCCAAGGCTTGCTGCGTTTCAGTTTTATTTTTTAATGAAATAATTTCGCACGGAATATTATGAGTTGCAGCAATTTTTATTACGCCGGCATTTTCATTATTGGAAATTACTAATGCTGTCGATACAGCTTCTTTTTTTATAAAAGATTCAAGTGTTTTAATGATGACAGCGGCGTTACTACCTCCACCACTGGCAAAAATGGCAATATTCATTTACAAGGTTTTGGGGTTTTTATCATCCTATTTTCTTTTACCTCTAATTTTTTCATACATATTGCGAAGATATCTTTTAAAAAAAGAGAATTGCCCTAATGGAATGCTAGCCAGTAAAATAGCAATTGGCTATAAAATGGTTACGGCTATAATGTAAAAAAAATCCATAGAAATCCTTTTTCAATATTTAAAAGCAATAGTAATTTTCTGCCTATATAACCACACAAACTTTCACTAAATGCAAAGGTTACAATGATGAGCAATAATCTTGTTGCATTTACCTTCCATTTGGTTTGCAGTTTTTTTAAACAGCCAATAAAATTGAATTAAAAAGATGAAAGACGAGTGTTCAATTTAAGGAGAAAAATATATATGGAAATCAATTACAAAATGGTGACAATCACATTTTAAAAGCCTTTTCTAAATTGGGTATTTAGTATTAATTCTGTTAAAAAAAAATAAAGAATGTTGATAGTTTGTCAGTATCGTGTCTTATTTTTGCGCATGGAATAGCCATTTTCTATAAAAAACCCGGCTTAATTGTATGATTCGTTACAAAAAATTCATTTCTCGGTTTATTGCAAGTCTTATTCTCATTGGTTTTATCTCAAATAATAGTGCTTTTGCACAAGGAGAAGCATTGTTTAAAGCCAATTGCGCCAACTGTCATAAACCTAATCAGGATTATACTGGACCGGCTCTTGCAGGAGCAAGAACAAGGGAACCTTCCAAAGATTGGGTATATAAATGGGTAGCAAACCCTTCTTCAATGATTGCTTCTGATCCTTATGCAAAAACACTGTTCGAAAAGTGGAAACCAACAGTAATGACGGCTTTTCCTGCGCTTAAAAAAGCAGATATAGATGCCATATTGGATTATGTAGATGCTTATAAAGAGCCGTCTCCTACAGGTACACCTACAGGAGCAACTTCGGAAAGCCCTGATAACAATTCACTTCTATTTGGCCTCCTTACACTTATACTTGCTGTTGTTGCCTTTATATTATTACAGGTAAATAGTAACCTTCGTAAATTATCTGATGACAAAGAAGGGGTATTGCGGGGCGAACCTGTACCTTTTTACCGCAACAAAACTTATTTAATGGCTGCTGTGTTGGTGCTTTTTGGGCTTGGTGGCTATACAACTATTAATGCTGCATATGGTTTAGGGAGGATGAAAAATTACCAGCCAGAGCAACCTATCTATTATTCTCATAAAGTGCATGCGGGTACAAATCAAATTTCATGTTTGTATTGCCATGGCGGCACACAGGATAGCAAGAGTGGAAGTATACCTTCTGTAAATGTTTGTATGAATTGCCACATGGCCATTAAAGAATATAAAGGAGAAGCTATAACAAGAGAAAATGGTACATCGGTAAATGGTACTGCAGAAATACAAAAATTATATGCGTATGCCGGATGGAATCCTGAAAAGAAACAGTACAACCCAGATAATAATAAAGATGGTTTGCCCGATGGTGCACATCCTATTGAATGGATAAAAATACATAACCTTCCAGATCATGTATATTTCAACCATAGCCAGCATGTAAAAGTTGGTAAACAGCAGTGTCAAACTTGTCATGGAAATATTCAGGAAATGCCTGAGGTATACCAATTCTCAGATTTAAGTATGGGTTGGTGTATTAATTGTCACAGAGAATCTAAAGTTGATTTTTATAACAAAGCAGACAGTACAGGAAATAAGTTTTACAGCATTTATGAAAAATTTCATGAGCAAATGAAAGATTCTGTTTTGGACGGGTCAGGAAGAAAAATACTTAACCCTCACAGAATGGATAGTGTAACTGTCGAAAAAATTGGTGGTACTGAGTGTCAGAAATGTCATTATTAAAAAATATGCAAATATGCAAATGTGGATTTGCAAAAGAGTGTCACAAATATCAAAGCATTTAAAAGAATTATAATAAAATTCGATTTTAAAGAATTAGCACATTTGCATATTTGCATATTTGCACATTTCATAAAAGTATGATTAACAACAAACAGTACTGGCAAAATTTTGGAGATCTTACCCAATCTGACAGATTTAAGAAATCTGCAGAAAAAGAATTTCAGGAAGAGTTACTTCCACTGGAAGATCTTGATGATAAAGGCTTGCTTGATATTAAAACACCAAGAAGAGATTTTTTAAAATACTTAGGTTTTAGTACAGCTGCAGCTGCTATAGCTGCAAGTTGCGAAATGCCTGTACGCAAAGCAGTACCATATTTACAAAGACCTGATAATGTTATAATGGGGGTGCCCAATTATTATGCATCTACTTATGTAAATGGTGGAGATGCAATTAGTGTTGTTGTAAAACAAAGAGATGGCCGTCCAATTAAAATAGAAGGCAATGAACTTTCTTCTATTACTAAAGGTGCAACAAGTGCCCAATCACAGGCATCGGTGTTAGATTTATACGATCCTACACGTCTTCGCCATCCATTACAAAAAAGCGGCGATCAATTTAAAGAAATTACAAGTTTTGAGAATTTTGATAGAATAATTTTATCCGCAATGGTTGGTCTTGCAGGTAAGCCTATAGTATTGCTTACTTCTACTATACATTCACCTTCTACATTAAAAATCATTAGTGAGTTTCTTGCAAAATACCCGGGAAGTCGCCATGTGCAATACGATGCGGTAAGTTACAGTGGTATGTTATTGGCCAATGAAGCCAGTCATGGTAAAAAAACTTTACCACAATATCGTTTCGATAAAGCAACTACGATTGTAAGCCTTGGTGCTGATTTTCTTGGTACATGGTTAAGTGCTACAGAATACAGCAAGCAATATTCTGAAACTAAAAAAGTAAAAGCGGGCAAGCCTGAGTTGAGTCGCCATATTCATTTTGAAAGTATGATGAGCATGACCGGCAGCAATGCAGATGATCGCTATACACACAAGCCATCTGAAACCGGAAGTGTAGCATTAGCAATACTTGCAAAATTGGGTGGTGCTGTAACAGCACCAACATTTAAAAATGCCAGGCTTACAAAAGGAATTGAACAAACAGCAGCATTACTTGCAGCCAACAAAGGAACTTCTCTTGTAGTGTGTGGCAGCAACGATGTAAATATTCAGCTAATTGTAAATGCAATTAACGACGCAATTGGCGCCAATGGTACAACCATTAACTGGAGCAACACATCAAACATTAGAAAAGGGATTGATACTGAAATGGTAACGCTTGCAGCGGATATGAATGCTGGTAATGTAGGTGCACTTTTGTTATACGATTGTAATCCCGTTTATAGCTATGCAGATGGTAAAAAGTTTGCTGAATCTTTATTAAAAATACCTGTTTCTGTTTCATTTAATTCCACAATGGATGAAACAACGGAACTGTGTAAATATATTTTACCAGGTAACCATTGGTTAGAAAGCTGGGGAGACACGGAAGCTGTTTCAGGTTATATAAGTCTTATACAACCAATCATTAACCCTTTATTTAAAACACGGTCTTTCCAAACATCATTACTTAACTGGAGTGGTGGTGCTTTGTTAACACCTGTGGTAGTTAAAGACAGTGTGCCAAAAGGTTACGTACAAGGTACAATACCAGAAATTACTGATGCTTACGAAAGCTATCTAAAAAAATATTGGGCAACTAAACTTGCATCTGTTGAATTGTGGGATAAAGCTTTACAAGATGGTGTAATTGAAACAACCGGTACAGCAATAACTATAGGCGGTACTTATAATGGCGCAAATGTAATATCGGCTTCAGCAAAAATTGCAGCTGTAAAAACGGGTGAATACGAAGTAGTACTTTACCAAAAGATTGGAATGGGCACAGGTAGCCAGGCTAATAACCCTTGGTTGCAGGAACTTCCTGATCCTATTACAAAAGTAACATGGGATAATTATGCAATGGTTGCGCCGTCAATGGCCAAGACCTTGTTTAATTTTGATGTAACAAACCCCAACAAAAAAGATGCAGATAAATACGAGGTGCATCCTGAAAAACCGGTGATGAAAGTTACGGTTAATGGTAAGGTTTTAAATTTACCTGTATTAATAATTCCTGGTTTAAATGCCAATACAATTGCAATTGCAGTTGGTTACGGTCGTGGAAATGCAACAGCGGATAAAGCAATAAATTTAGAAAGAATTGGTCGTGCAGCTTATGGTGCAGGACAAAATGCATACATTTTTGCAGGTTGGGATGGTACAACATTTTCCTACTCATCTCCTGCAACAATAGAAAAAACCGAAGATACTTACCCACTTGCACAAACGCAGGTACATGGTTTTACAGAAGGCCGCCCGGTTATTTACGAAACCAATCTTGCAGCTTTTAAGAAAAATCCAGAAGATGTTTTGGCAGAGCAAAGGCACGAAAGGATGGAGATTACCCCAGATGGTAAAACTGATTATGTAAAAGACGCAACGCAATATCCTTATTTTGATAAACCAGGTATTAAATGGGGAATGAGCATCGATTTAAATACCTGTACAGGCTGCAGTGCTTGTGTTGTAGCTTGTAATGCAGAAAACAATGTTAGTGTTGTGGGAAAAATTCAGGTACAACGTGCACACGAAATGCACTGGTTGCGTATTGACAGATATTTTACTGGAGACCTTGAAAACCCTGACGTTATATTTCAACCGATGCTTTGCCAGCATTGTGATAATGCACCATGCGAAAATGTTTGTCCGGTGGCAGCAACCAATCACAGCAGTGAAGGCTTAAACCAAATGACTTATAACCGTTGTATTGGTACAAGATATTGTGCAAACAACTGTCCGTATAAAGTACGTCGTTTTAACTGGCTTGATTACAATGGAGCTGATAGTTTTAAAGACAACCAAAATAGTTTAGTGGGTGTAGATACCAACGAAGTAATGTATCAAATGAATGATGATCTTACAAGAATGGTTTTAAACCCTGATGTAACAGTTAGATCCCGTGGTGTTATTGAAAAATGTTCTTTCTGCGTACAACGTTTACAGGATAGTAAGCTTGAAGCAAAAAAACAACAGGACCCATCTCTTGTTCGTAATGTAAAAGTTGCATGCGCTCAGGCTTGTCCTGCAAATGCTATCAGTTTTGGCAATGTAAATGATAGGCAAAGTGATGTTTATAAAATAAGAAATGTTGAGCAGGTAAACCGTAGTTTTTATGTGTTGGAACAGTTGCATGTTTTGCCAAATGTTAGTTACCTGGCTAAAGTTAGGAATACAGACAGAGAGGTTAATAACGGAAATGAAATAGAACATTACGAAGCGGGAAACCACGAAGCAAAGGAAGTAGGGCAGAAAGAAGAAAAAGCAGTGGAAGCAACACGTTAAATGATCAGATAAAAGGTTGACATAAAAATGTCTTTCCTCATCAAAAAAATAGGTTACTAATAAAGTTTAAAGTATTATATGTCATTACTTAAATACGAATCACAACAAAGGGAGCCGCTGGTAGATGGTAACAAAGATTATCATCAGGTTACGGAAGATATCATCAGTCCCATTGAAATGAAGCCGGGCAGGCTTTGGTACATAGGTTTCTACATCAGTGTAGCATTGCTTTTATTTGGTGTTTACAGTATTTACAGAGAGGTTACTTATGGTATTGGCCAGTGGAACTTGAACAAAACCATTGGTTGGGGTTGGGATATAACCAACTTCGTTTGGTGGGTAGGTATTGGTCACGCAGGTACGCTTATTTCTGCTATTCTTTTATTGTTTAGACAAGGGTGGAGAACCGGTGTAAACCGTGCTGCAGAAGCAATGACAATTTTTGCTGTAATGTGTGCAGGTCAGTTTCCAATATGGCATATGGGTCGTGTATGGATGGCGTTTTTTGTATTGCCTTACCCAAATACCCGTGGTCCTTTGTGGGTTAACTTTAACTCTCCGCTTTTGTGGGATGTGTTTGCGATTTCAACTTATTTTACAGTATCATTACTATTCTGGTACTCAGGTTTGTTGCCTGATTTTGCAACCGTAAGAGACAGGGCTAAAACGAAATTCCGTAAAATGATGTATGGTATTGCAGCTTTCGGTTGGACGGGCAGTACCAAACATTGGCAACGTTTTGAATCTTTGTCACTTGTTCTTGCAGGGTTAAGTACACCACTTGTACTTTCTGTACATACTATTGTATCTTTTGACTTTGCAACTTCGGTTGTGCCGGGCTGGCATACAACTATTTTTCCTCCCTACTTCGTAGCAGGAGCTATATTCTCAGGTTTTGCAATGGTGCAGACTTTGTTAATTGTTGTAAGAAAAGTTTTAAACTTGCAGGATTACATTACCATTGGACATATTGAGGCAATGAACAAAGTTATTGTGCTTACCGGAAGTATTGTTGGGATTGCATATTTAACTGAGTTGTTCATTGCATGGTACGGTCAAAATCCGTATGAAATACATGCCTTCTTTCAAAACAGGGGAAATATATTTAGCCCTTACGGCTGGAGTTATTATTTAATGATGTTCTGTAACGTGCTTTCTCCACAGTTATTCTGGAGCAAAAAATTAAGAAGAAATATTACCGTTACTTTCTTTATGAGTATAATAGTAAATATTGGTATGTGGTACGAGCGTTTTGTAATTATTGTTACTTCCGTTTACAGAGATTTTTTACCATCAAGCTGGAGTACTTATTACAGCCCAAGTATTTATGAAATAGGTTTTTACCTTGGTACTTTTGGTTTATTCTTTACCTGCTTCTTTTTCTTTGCAAAATATTTCCCGGTTATTGCTGTGGCAGAAATTAAGTCAATCTTAAAAACAAGTGGTGAAAATTATAAAGTGAAAATGAGCGACATAGAAAAAGCAGATGCAGAAAAATTTTATATTGAAGAAGTAGAACATGCGCACTAAAGCAATCAGGCAATTAGTAATATGCTGATATTCTTATGAGTTGGAATTATTAATTATTAATTATTAATTAAAAATGAGCGGAATTAAAAAATTTGTGGTAGGGTCATTCGATGATGAAGCAGTGCTTTTTCCGGCTGTAAAAAACGTTAGAAAAGCCGGCTACAAAATTCATGATGTTTACACGCCCTTCCCGGTACACGGGTTAGATCATGCAATGGGTTTAAGGGAAACAAGCATACATACAGCTGGTTTTATTTATGCAATAACAGGTACTACAACAGCGCTAACATTTATCAGCTGGGTTTTTACCAAAGACTGGCCTTTAAATATTGGTGGTAAACCACACTTTGCCTTGCCGGCCTGGATTCCTATCACATTTGAACTTACTGTTTTATTTTCTGCTTTGGGTATGATGCTTACTTTTTGCTACCTCTGCCAGTTGTCGCCGTTTGTTAAAAAACATCATTTTAGCGCACGTTCAACAGATGATCATTTTGTAATGGTTATTGAGTGTACAGATAAAACAAATGACAGTGAGGTTCAAAGTTTTTTGCAAAGTGCAGGGGCAAAAGATATAAATGTTCAAACAGCAGAAACAGGGTGGTGGCTTGGTACATATGACAAAGAGCAAAAACTTTACAGAGAAGAATTGGGATATTAATTTGTAACAGATATTTTTTAATGGTCGCCTGTGGCCTGAAATGGATAATAAAAGAATAATGAAGATACTTACACAACTTTTACAAATAACATTGGTAACAGCTGCAGTAATTTTTGCAAGTTGCGACAGCAAGCGTGAGCCGGGTAAAATCTATATGCCGGATATGGCTTATAGCAGAGCTTATGAAAGTTTTGCGAAAAGAGACAGTACAAAGTTTACTATGGATATGTTTAAGAAAGGTGGCGACATGATCTTTTATAATAATGTAC
This sequence comes from Ferruginibacter sp., assembly GCA_043787295.1. GTDB lineage: Bacteria > Bacteroidota > Bacteroidia > Chitinophagales > Chitinophagaceae > Ferruginibacter. Next base: position 10,236 of record JAYVVD010000096.1, read on the forward strand.
CTCCGGCTGGAACAATAAAAAGAGGAGAATTATTTCCATACACTTTGCCGAATGACAGCAATGGCTATAAAATGAGTGGCACAGTTAAAAATCCATTCGATTCTATAGTAATAACAAAAACACAGATGGCAGAAGCAGGCAGACTGTTTAATATTAACTGTGCTATCTGCCATGGTGCGGGTGGTATAGCAAATGGACCAATAGCTTCAGGAGGTTATGTGGGTGGTGTGGCAAACTTAACAGCTGGAACGTATCTAAAAATGGCTGATGGTACTATGTTTCATTCAATTACCTATGGTAAAGGATTAATGGGAAGTTATGCATCACAGGTTACAAGAGCACAACGCTGGATGATCATAAAATACATTCGCACTTTGCAGCCTAAAGCAGATTCAACAGCACCTACAGTTGCAACAGCCAAAGATACTACTGCAAAAAAAATATAATAAAATATAAAAGAATATTTAAGCCCTATAAAATTGTATTAGATGAACAACAATAAATTTGAATTACCGGAAAGTTATAAAAAATGGACTTGGGGCTTAATCGTAGCAGGTTTACTTGCTGTATTATATGGTTTTATAATGTTTCATCCATTTGCATCCCCTGCACATGCCGGAAGTGGCGCACATGCAGATATAAACGGTACAAGGTTTTGGGCGGTATTATTACAAAACAGTGTTTATTGGTTACTTACTGCAAATGCCGCTATGTTTTTTATATGCATCACCACTTTGGCAATGGGTGGATGGCAGGTAGCTTTGCGTAGAGTTCCCGAAGCTATTTCTAGTGTAGTACCTGTATTAGGGCTTATCACTTTCGTTATTTTACTTGCCATTGTTTTAGGCGGGCGCACGGATATATATCATTGGTTAGACCCAAATCTGTATGTAAAAGGAACGGGTACATTCGATAAAATTCTAAACGGTAAACATGGTTTTTTAAATCCTACGTTCTTCCTTGTATGGTCTGCTATATCAATTTCATTATGGATTTTGCTTGGGCGTAAAATGCGTTCTTTAAGTTTAAAGTCTGATGAATCAGGCCCGATGGATCATGTGCAGGCAAAAAGATGGATCGATGTAAATTTTACCTATGCATCTTATTTTATTGTGTTTTTTGGGTTAAGCGTTGCATCTACCGTTCCATGGCTTTGGTTAATGAGTATTGACCCACATTGGTATAGTACCATGTATAGTTGGTACACATTTGCAAGTACATTTGTATCTGGCCTTTCTTTGATTGCGATTTTCGTAATATTCTTAAAAAACAGGGGCCAATTAGAATATGTTACAGAAGAACATTTGCATGATATTGGGAAGTTTATGTTCGCCTTCTCCATTTTCTGGGCCTACCTTTGGTTTGATCAATATATGTTGATTTGGTACAGTAACCAGCCGGAGGAAACCCGTTATTTTATTGACAGAATTGGTACCGCAAACAAGACGGGTCCATACTACGGTCTTTTCTTTTTTAATCTTATTGTAAATTTTCTTGCGCCTTTGTTAATATTAATGAGAAAGAGTACCAAAAGAAGCTGGACGGTAGTAACATTTGTTGCTGTTTTGATCATATTTGGACACTGGATAGATTTTTTCCAGATGGTAATGCCCGGAACAGTAGGACCAAATTTTGAACTAATGCCATTTGAATTCGGAATTGCTTGTCTATTTATCGGGGTGATTATGTGGGGAGTAGGAAGTTATATAACAAAGCATTCTCTAATTGCGAAAAATCATCCTTTTTTAAAGGAAAGTATGATACACCATACTTAGGCTTACGTAAATATAATAGAAAAAAAAATAAAGAATACTTAGGATTATTGAAAAGGTTTTTTGAGGAACAAAATAAAAGCAGCTTATTTAAAAAATCGACGCTGAAAATTCAGCTGTAAAAAATAAAGCATAAAATGAAAGAATTATTTCTATTGGCAATTGTTATAATGGTTTTTGTGGTCATTTTTCAGATTGCAAAAGCGAGTGAATATGTTAGTATTTTAAAAGGCGAAGAAAAGACCCGTAAACAAAATAATAAAATCAATGGATTTTTAATGGTAGCTTTTTTAATTTTTGGGTTGATAGGTGTATATGTTTGCAATGAATGGTTTTTTCATAAAACACTTTTCCCACAGGGTTCTGCATCTGTAGAAGGAGAAAAAATTGATTTCATGTTATACCTAACGATTGGGGTAACCGGTTTTATTTTCATCATTACACAAATATTATTATTTTGGTTTGCATTTAAATATCAGGAAAAAGAAGGGAAAAAAGCATTCTTCTTTCCGCATAATACTAAGCTTGAATTGCTTTGGACAACTGTACCGGCTATATTTCTTACGATACTAGTAGTTTTTGGTTTAATTAACTGGTTTAAAATAACAGGAACACCTCCTGATAATGCAATAGTAGTAGAAATTACAGGTCATCAGTTTGCGTGGGAAATGAGGTACCCCGGAAAGGATGGCATTTTAGGTAAGAAAAATTATAGGTTATATAACAAACCCTCAGGTAACACACTGGGAGTGGATTTTGAAGATGTAAATAGTTTGGATGATATTCATACTCAACAAATGCATTTACCGGTAGGCATACCCGTAAAACTGGTAATAGGCGCACAAGATGTAATACACGATGTAGGATTGGTACATTTTAGAATGAAAATGGATGCGGTACCGGGTATCCCAACAACACTTTGGTTTACACCTAAATACACAACAGAAGAAATGAAAGTACGCACCGATAATCCCAACTTTACTTATGAAATAAGTTGCGATCAGATGTGTGGTGCAGGGCATTTTTCTATGAGAGGTATTATAATAGTAGAAAAACCGGATGAATATAAAAAATGGTTAGCTGAACAAAAGCCTGAGTATTACACTTTGTTTCCGGATAAAGATCCTATAAAAGCAGCAACGGATACCAGTAAAACACTTGCTGCAGTTTTACCCATCAAAAATTAATAAAAGCTTTAAAATATAATATAATGAGCAACGTAATAACAATGAATGAAGGGGCGGTTCAGCAAGATATTCACCATGATACACACCTTGATCACCATCACAAGGAAACGTTTATTTCCAAATACGTTTTCAGTTTAGATCATAAAACAATTTCAAAACAATTTCTGGTAACAGGAATAATATGGGCAATTATTGGAGGTTTATTTTCCGTAATTTTCCGTTTGCAGTTGGGTTATCCCAACAGTACATTTCCTTGGTTAGAAGATTTGCTTGGTCATTGGGCTAAAGGTGGTAAAATTCAACCTGAATTTTATTATGCATTGGTAACTATGCATGGAACAATCCTTGTATTTTTTGTACTTACAGCAGGCTTGAGTGGAACTTTTTCAAACTTTCTTATTCCATTACAGATAGGCGCAAGAGATATGGCATCTCCCTTATTAAACTGTATGAGTTACTGGTTTTTCTTTGGAGCATCCGTTGTAATGATGTCCTCACTATTTGTACAAACAGGGCCTGCAAGTGGGGGATGGACAATCTATCCGCCATTAAGCGCTTTAGGCGATGCATCTTCTGGAAGTAAAATAGGAATGGACCTTTGGTTAGTAAGCATGGCTTTGTTTATTGTGTCTTCTCTTTTAGGTGGACTCAATTATATTACTACAGTACTAAACATGCGTACAAAAGGAATGAGTATGACGAGAATGCCATTAACAATTTGGGCATTTTTCTTTACTGCAGTATTAGGTGTACTATCTTTCCCGGTATTATTATCAGGAGCAATTTTATTATTATTTGATAGAAATTTAGGTACCAGTTTCTTTTTGAGCGATATAGTGGTAGCAGGTAAAGTATTGCCGAATGAGGGCGGAAGTGCTATATTATTCCAGCATTTATTTTGGTTCCTTGGTCACCCTGAAGTATATATTATTTTGTTACCTGCAATGGGTATGTCATCAGAGATTTTATCGGTAAACAGCAGGAAACCAATATTTGGATATATGGCAATGGTAGGATCATTATTTGCTATCACAATTCTGGCATTTCTAGTTTGGGCGCATCATATGTTTGTTACAGGTTTAAATCCTTTCTTGGGTTCATTCTTTGTACTTCTTACGCTTTTAATTGCTGTACCATCAGCCATAAAAGTATTTAACTGGCTCACAACTTTATGGAGAGGTAATATTCGTTTTACACCCGCAATGATGTTTGCAATCGGGTTTGTAAGTTTATTTATCAGTGGAGGTCTTACAGGAATATTTCTTGGAAACTCTGCACTTGACATTCATCTTCATGACACCTATTTTGTTATAGCTCACTTTCACATTGTAATGGGTGTAGCATCATTTTTTGGCTTGTTTGCCGGAGTATACCATTGGTTCCCTAAAATGTTTGGAAGATTTTTAAATAATACACTTGCTTACATACATTTCTGGGTAACTATTGTAGGGGCATATTTAATTTTCTGGCCTATGCATTACGAAGGTCTTGCAGGGATGCCACGCAGATATTATGATTTTTCTAACTGGGAGTCATTTAAAATGTTCGGTGGATTAAATGAATTTATAAGTATTGTAGCTATGGTAGTTTTTGCTGCTCAATTACTTTTTGTTATAAACTTTTTTTACAGTATTTGGAAAGGGAGAAAAGTAACTACAATGAACCCGTGGGATGCAAATACATTGGAATGGACCACACCAATTAGACCGGGCCATGGTAACTGGGTTGGAGAAATACCTGAAGTACACAGATGGCCATACGATTATGCAAAAGACGGGAAAGACGGAAAAGATTTTATTATGCAGAATGTGCCTGTTGGAGAGGATGAAGAAAAGCATTAATATTTTATAATTTGCTGATGTGCTAATTTGCTACATACAAAAGTGAAAATGCTATTCAGTTTTACGATGAAGAATATAGAACATACAGGAATATCAGATTCAAAGTCTTTTGCGTTGGCAAGCAAGGTTAAAGATTATTTTCAACTCATAAAGTTTACTTTAAGCTTTATGGTGGTTTTCAGTACAGTGGTTAGTTTTTTAATAGCGCCTTACGAGCAGGTTTACACAAGGCATCAATTGTTATCAGTTCTTTTACTTTTTGTTGCAGGGTTGTTCATTACAGGCTCCGCTAATACCATCAACCAGGTGTTAGAAAAAGATACCGATGCTATGATGCTTAGAACGGCGAAGAGGCCAATTGCAAGTGGGCGAATGAGCGTAAATGAAGGCTATATTTTTGCATTTATTATTGGTGTTTTAGGTATTGGTATGATGTGGTACTTTTTTAATCTAAATAGTGCGCTTGTTGGTTTGGCCAGTTTATTTATTTATGGGTTTATTTATACACCTTTAAAAAAGGTAAATTCTATTGCAGTATTAGTTGGCGCAATACCAGGAGCATTGCCTTGTTTAATTGGTTGGGTTGCGGCTACAGATAATTTTGAAACCGGGGGTTGGATTTTATTTGGCATTCAATTTATCTGGCAGTTTCCGCATTTTTGGGCTATTGCCTGGTTAGCTCACGAGGATTACAGCAAAGCAGGTTTTAAATTATTGCCAAGCGATAAAGGGCCTACAAAATTTACTGCATTGCAAACAATTATGTACAGTGCAATGATGATTCCAATAGGGATTTTGCCTTATTTCTATCAACTTTGCGGTGTAACAAGTATGTGGATAGTATTGGGATGTAATTTGTGGATGTTATACATGAGTGTGATCTTGTTTATAAAAATGGATAAGGCATCGGCAAGGAAAGTAATGTTCAGTTCTTATTTTTATTTAATGGTGGTTTTTTTAAGTCTTTGGGCAGATAAAATAGTTAGATAAAAATATTACTTGTTAAAGAAAACTGTGTACTTTTTAATTAACTGTGAATTAAAGCCTACTAAGGTTTTTAAAATAAATACAATTATGAATGTTGTGGCGATAGAAAAAAAATCAACAAAAATCCATCCACATAAATTTACCTTATGGGTGGGTATTGGCAGTATAATAATGATGTTTGCAGGATTAACAAGTGCATACATTGTAAAGAGAAACCAGGCCAACTGGCAAACATTTAATTTGCCTGTAGCTTTTTGGTACAGTACAGCTGTTATTGTTTCAAGCAGTTTTACTTTAATGGCTGCTATAAGTTCTTTTAAAAAACGCATGATGAGTCGTTACAGATTGCTGATGGGCGTTACGCTTTTATTAGGCTCTGTATTTATTGTTTTGCAGGTAGTTGGCTTTCAACAATTATGGGCGTTGGGCATTACATTACAAGGCAACGTTTCTTATTCATTTTTGTATGTAATTGTAGGATTGCATGCAGTGCATGTGGCCGGTGGAATTACAGCCTTAATAATAATGTGCCTGCAGGCTTTTAGAAGCAACGTTAGAAATTACAGTATAATACCTGTAGAATTAATAAATACCTACTGGCATTTTGTAGATATTTTATGGATTTATTTATTAATCTTTTTATTGATGATTAAATAATTTGATTGAAAAAAAGTTTTTATACTGTGGATTATTAGCAGAAGAAAACTTGATAAAGAATATTAATTTTGAATAGTTTTGAAGGTAATCCGAACTGATTACTTTTCTTAACACTAAAAACTATTATGTCGACAACAGCAATACCTGCAGGAACAAAATGGTGGAATGGGGGTAAAAGCCCGTTTAACGCCAGTTATGGAAAAGTAATGATGTGGTATTTTTTAATGAGTGATGCCTTTACATTTGGTGCATTTCTTATTAGTTATGGTACCATTCGTTTTAGTGTAAATAATTGGGCAGATCCCAATAAAGTTTTTAATTCTTTTCCATTTGCAGGTCATGCAAACTTGCCACTTGCATTTGTAAGTCTGATGACTTTTATTTTGATTTTTAGTTCAGTAACAATGGTGTTGGCCGTGCATGAAGGGCATAACATGAATAGGAAAGGGGTAGAAAAATATATGATTCTTACTATTATTGGCGGCATAGCATTTTTAAGTTGCCAGGCTTGGGAGTGGACACATTTATTAACTGGTGAGCATGTAACAATGCTTAATGACGGTACCTTATCCGTTTTACCTACAACAGCTAGTTCCAACCCCTGGGGTTTACCTTTAGAGCATAACACTATGCTTGCAGCTTTACAAAAAACACCGCATGATCAATTAGCAAATATTGCTTCAACACTTCACCATTCGGGTACCGAAATTGCACATAACACCTATGGAATGAGTAACCCTGAATTGATAAATATGATCAGTAATTCAGAATTGCATACAACACATCTTGGCCGTCCGGCATTTGGCAGTTACTTTTTTGGTATTACAGGTTTTCACGGTTTTCACGTATTAAGTGGTGTGGTTATAAATATTATAATGTATTCTAAAACCAAGTTAGGTCACTTTGACCAGAGGGGGCATTACGAAATGATAGAAAAAGCCGGACTATACTGGCATTTTGTAGATCTTGTTTGGGTATTCGTTTTTCTTTGTTTCTATCTGGTGTAATTATTAAAATTTAAAAATATTTTTAAAACGGTTAGGTTTAGTCTTGATACTAATCTCCAATATTTAATATCTGATCATGAGTCAACATACAATATCCCCGGAAATTACACATACAGCAGAGCATTCTGAAGGCACAGGAAGAATTTGGAAAATATTTTGGGTACTTTCTCTTTTAACTATGATTGAACTTGCTTTAGGATATTTTTTATACTTTAAAGCAGTGGATATGTCTCACACCGCAGTGTTGGGTACTAAAATAGTTATTGGAATATTAACCTTATTGAAGGCGTACTACATCGTATCTGTATTTATGCACTTAGGTGATGAAGTAAGGAATATGATTATGACAATAACAGTCCCATTAGTTTTATTTGTCTGGTTCATAATTGCATTTTTATGGGATGGTAACAGTTGGAAAAATATGAGGAACACAAATGCTGGAAGCCGACCAAATATTGAAAAAGTGCAAACTGTTCCTGTTAAGGAAGGAACTTTAAAATAAAAAAAATATTTTTTAAAAAAGCCATCATAAGAAAATGATGGCTTTTTTATTTCGTATTTAAAAGGAAAAACTTTTATTATAAATTACCTTTGTCTATTGTTTTAAGTACAAGCTTTAAAAAAATAACATTGAATAAAAAATCTTTTTTTGCGTTACTTCTTGCAATCTTGCTTCCGCTTACAGGATATTGGCTCGTTAAATTTTACAGCAAAGATGCTGTGATAATGCCTGGCAGGTATTTTTTTGATGACATTGTTTCTACACGCAACAATGGCAAAATTACAACTGATACAGTTTGGCATAAAGTTAAAAACATCCATTTCACTAATCAACTTGGTAAAAAGGTTTCATTAGATGATTTGCATGGAAAAATAATTGTTGTAGATTTCTTTTTTACGAGTTGCCCTACTATATGCCCGGGTCTTGCACGTAATATGAAAAGGCTGCAGAATTCGTATATACATAATGATAGCATTGTACAATTCTTATCTGTAAGTATAGATCCAACCAGAGATAGTGTACCAAGATTAAGGGCATTTGCTGATAAATACAATGCCAACCACGATAGCTGGTGGTTTGTAACCGGCGACAAAAAAGAGATTTATGATTTTGCATTAAATGAAATGAAAGCAAGCGTAGCTGATGTAGGTGCTGATACTGCCTTTCCCCACACAGAAAACTTTTTTTTACTGGATACCAATAGAATTATCAGGGGTTGGTACAATGGATTTGATACTACAAAACTTGCAAAACTTGCAAAAGATATTCCAACAATAATGTTGGAGAGAAATAAAAAAGCTCCCTCAGTTTTCAGAGATTTTATTCCAATATTGCCGGTTATATTTGTAGGCATCGGACTTGTTATTTTACTAATGGCAATACTTAACAGAAATAAAAAATTAAAACCACCATATTAATGTTACAACCCTCGCTTGTAAAAAATGACCGCAAAGCCAAAATTTTAATATGGACAGTTTCCATTATTGTATTTGTTGCTGTAGTTATATTAAGTAAAGTAAAATGGGTTTTAAACTTGCCATTTAATGTGCATGTTTTCGCAACAATAAATGCTGTTATCAATTCGATAGTGGCTGTTTTATTGATAGCAGGTTTAGTTGCAGCAAAAAGCAAAAATTATGCAATTCATAAAAAAATAATGCTGTCTGCTATCCTACTTTCCGTTCTTTTCCTGGTAAGTTATATTTGCCATCATTTACTTGCGGGAGAAACAAAGTATGGAGATTTAGACCATGATGGTTTTTTGAGCCTAAACGAAAGGGCAATGGCAGGTGGTGCAAGAATATTCTATTACCTTCTTTTGCTGACACACATTCCTTTAGCGGCTATCATTCTTCCATTCATTCTTTATACTGCATACCGTGCGCTTACCGGCGAATATGAAAAACACCGCAAACTTGTGCGTATAACCTGGCCGGTTTGGTTTTTTGTTGCTGTTAGTGGAGTGGTAGTTTATTTAATGATAAGCCCTTATTATAATTGATCTGCTGTTGAAACGAGCGCTTTTACAACAGCAATTTTATTTTTGCCTAAATAACAAATAAGTACATCTATTTTATCATTCACTTGTACCCCTTCTTCAAAATTTATTTTACTTTGAATTTTATTCCCTACAATATTTAAATAAATACTGTGTCCAGTAACTCTATAAACCTCTGCAGCAATAATAGTTTTGCTTTTAAATAATTTTACAGCCTGTTCAAATTCAGGTATGTATTTGTTGTTAAAGAGGGCTGCAAATATTTTTTCTTTTCGCTCTGTATTTTCTAAAGAAAAATTTACCTGTTCATTTAAATCAAGTTCTTCAGGAATAATTTGCCATGGGGAAAATGGTACTGGAAAAAAGAGATAGCTGTTTATTTCTTTTACAAAATATTTATCATCAACCATTTTTAAATAACCAATAAACTTATTGTTGAGCATGCTTTTATTAATAAGTACATCCAATGCATTGTTATATAAAAATTCAACACCGGTTGCCATCATTCTGTCACCTCGCTCAGATAATTTAACCTGAAAACTAACCACATCGCCCACCATAAAATGATGGGTTTTCTTAATAACTTTTTTTTCTTTTAATTCTTTTTGTATTTTCTCATCTACAACCGCACGCACTGTTTTCTTCTTATTTCCTTCTTCATATTCAATCATGGCATATTTCTTTTCATGATTAATAAAAGATATTTTTCCTTCAGTACGCTGGCTCATTTTATTTAATTAAAGTTGTAATTAATTCAGATAAACTAAAGAGATAATTCAAGTGAAGGATCCCAATAATATTTTTCAAATTCTACAATGGTTTCTTCTTTCACTTTTATTTTTTCTTTTAACAAAAGTTCTTCCATTAATGTTGGCGTAGCAAAATGATGCCTGCCTGTAAGCATACCATTTCTGTTTACAACTCTATGCGCAGGTACTTTTTTTATTTGCTGATGAGCTGCATTCATTGCCCAACCTACCATACGGGCAGATAATTTTGTACCTAAAAAATTTGCAATGGCTCCATAAGATGTTACCCTGCCTTTTGGTACCTGACGAACTACGGCATAAACATCTTCAAAAAAAGTAAAGCTTTCTTTTTTATTTATGGATGATGCGTTTTGAGCGGCTTTAGGCATTTAAATAATTTACTCGGTTAAGGCATCCTGTTCAATTTCTGTTTGCAGTTGTTTGTCAATATCAGCAAACACTTGAGGCAATTGGAACCTTAAGTAATGTATTTTTTTGCTGCCGGCAATATCGAGGCTTTCGTAATGTGTTTTTATTTTTAATTCTTCCGCAATTTTTTCCTCACCGTAAGCATCATCCAAATCTTCCATCATATTTATACCTAACATGGAAGCGGCTTTTTTAGTAAACAAATAGAGGTCGGGCGAATCTGTTTTTAAATGAATACAGCCTTCATATTTTAATACCTGTTGATATAACCTTAAAAAACGTGGATGCGTTAATCTCTTCTTTGCTTTTGATAAGCGTAATTGCGGGTCAGGAAAGGTTAACCAAATTTCATCTATTTCATCTTTTAAAAAATAGTCGGGTAGTTTTTCTATCTGCGTACGCAGAAATGCCGCATTTGTTATATTTTCATCGAGCGCTTTCTTTGCACCTATGTACATTCGGTTTCCTTTAATATCAATGCCTATAAAGTTTTTATTGGGATGAAGTTTTGCAAGGCTGACCGCATATTCAGCTCTTCCGCAGGCAAGCTCCAAAATAATTGGTTGCTTATTTTTAAAATGTTCATGCCACATACCTTTCATGTTTTGAGGATATTCAAAAACATTTTCAAAAGCCTTTATCTGAGCAAAACGTAGTAATTTCTTTTGTGCCATTTGGCTGCAAATATATTAAGTAAAAAAGATGATTACTTATAATACAAAATTAACGTCGGCATATAATTTGCCTATATACTTTAATTATAAACTTAAAAAACTTAAAATGAAAAAACTATTGGTTCTAATGTTATTCTCCTTTGCTATTGCATTTGGGGCAAATGCTCAAACAGAAGTTAAGGTTAAAAAAACCACAACACCGGTTCAAAAAATCCACAATGTTACACATCGGAAAAAACATTATAAAGGTTATAAAGTAAAAAGAAAATATGCAAGCGGACGTAAGACCACAAAAAAAGTTGATACAAGAACGGGAGAGGTTGAAATAAAGCACTAAAACTAATTGTAAATAATTTAATTAAAAAGCCGTTTATATTCTAATAAACGGCTTTTGCTGTAGGGGAAGGGTTCGAACCTTCACGAGGCAGTTAGCTGTAGTACAAAGTTCGGTGGTCGACCCCGGTCATAGCTATACAAGTATAGTGATGGCTCTATGCTACGTTTATCCTGTTATCCTCACCCCCGAGACAAGGGGGCATGTCTGCCAAAA
>JAYVVD010000097.1:0-2615 GCA_043787295.1 Ferruginibacter sp.
AAATATTATGGAAATGTACAAAATAAGCGGCTGACATCTCCATATAATTAATATATTTTAATATTTAATATTAAATCTCTTTAGAATACGGTTCCAATCGATGTTACAAATTATGGGAATAACAAGAAAAAGTAAATAAATACTTCTATAGCGAATAAGTGCAGCGGCAGCCGGAGTAATATAGCCTGTAAACAGAAATATTAAAAAAGCAAATGTTATTCCGAATAATATAAAAATTTTGTTGGTGTTCTTGTGTTTAACGGACAGAAAAACCATTAATAAAAATAACAACCAATAGGCAATCATTTCTATAGAAAAAAAATTCATATATACATTTTTAAATTCAGTAGGATAGGGCGATAAAAATGAATGTCGCAAAGCAGCCGGCGATTGCTCAACAAAACTTTTAATCGTTGGTTGCAGGGTATCCATTTGGAAATCTGTATGGGCCTTACCTAACGCAAAAAAAGCCTGTTGTTTATTCACTACAATTTGTAAAGGATCACCATTCTTTAAACCGTAATGCAAGACTAGCGTACTTAAAACTCCGATCATAAGCAACGTTGCAAAGCTTTTTAAAGGAGATAATTTGTATTTATAACTGATAAACCATGTTACGGCACAAGGCAATAAAATAACTGCAATAAAATTGCGCACCAGCAATATGGTCAAAAAAGATAAAATCAAAAAGATGATCTTCTTCCATTCAAAACCCTGCTTTAAACCAAAATAAACAGCATAACAAAAAACGGAAAGTGCAGTTAATACAATTAAATCTTTGTGTATGCCTGAACCGAAATACAAGGTGGATGGCAGCAAAAAACAACCGATAATTACTGACCATTTTTTTGATGGATATACATCTATAAAAGCCCTGTACAATAATATAGTAGAAAGGTGACTTACAAAATTAAAAAACAGGCTGTTGATGTAATAATTGCCACGGCTAAAAATATTTGTAAAAGCTAGTATCTTATAAATAATATTAAACCGCAAATCATTCCAATATGAACTTTTTGAACCAAAAAATTCTCCTCTTTCAGAATAGTTAGAGGTAAACAGATCAGTAAAGAAAACTTTAGGTGTATTTATAAGTGAACCGTATTCCACTATGCCATTGAGATTAGTTCCATAGTAATCTGTTTTGTCCTGCAACAAATAATGACTTGCCATGCCCACAGCAATACCTGCCAGAACCTTTATGGTAAAAAGCCCAAAAACCATTGATAATGCTAAACCACACTGCTTCACCATCTTCATTCGTGTGAGCCAAAAACCAAACAACAGGAAATAGACAATAAACAATACAGCAGGCAATGGTATGTTTTTAAGTTTGTGGGAAGATAGTTAAAATATTGATTTTTATTTATTAGCCATAAACAAAGTAGGTCTGTAAATTTGCATTCAATCGCAGAGATTATGAGTGTTCTGAGTTTCGAAGAGAGATACAAGTCTCTGTCTAATCTTCTTTAACTTATTTCTCTGCGGTGAAAAAAAACTAACCTAAAAAATATGGAAATAACAGTACAAACTGCAGAACAGTTAAGAATAACTCCAGAGGAATTTAAACTCATTATAGAAAAGCTGGGACGCACTCCAAATTTTACGGAACTGTGTGCTTTTAGTGGGATGTGGAGCGAACACTGTAGTTATAAAAATTCTATCAAGCTTTTAAAAACTTTGCCACGAGATGGTGCTAAAATGCTTGTAAAAGCAGGCGATGAAAATGCGGGACTTATGGATATTGGCGATGGCTACGGCGTTGTATTTAAAATAGAAAGTCACAACCATCCGAGTGCAATTGAACCTTTCCAGGGAGCAGCAACTGGCGTGGGCGGCATCAACAGAGATATTTTTACCATGGGTGCAAGGCCCATCGCATCTTTAAATTCTTTGCGTTTTGGAAATCTCAATGATGCTAAAACACAGCATTTACTTGCAGGAGTAGTAAAAGGTATTGGGCATTACGGTAACTGTTTTGGTGTGCCGACCGTTGGGGGCGAAATATATTTTGAAGATTGCTACCATACCAATCCATTGGTAAATGCCATGAGTGTAGGTATTTTAAAGAATGGCGAAACAGTTTCTGCCACGGCAGAAGGAAAAGGTAATCCTGTATTTTTTGTAGGAAGTGCAACAGGTAAAGATGGTATTGGCGGAGCTTCTTTTGCAAGTGCAGAAATTACGGCTGACAGCGCAGCAGATTTACCAGCTGTACAGGTAGGTGATCCATTTCAGGAAAAAAAATTATTAGAAGCCTGCCTGGAAGTTATACAAACAGGCGCAGTGGTTGGCATGCAGGATATGGGCGCAGCGGGCATCATATGCTCTACTGCCGAAATGAGCGCAAAAGGCAAAGCCGGTATGCGCATAGATTTAGAAAAAGTCCCCACCCGCCAGCAGGATATGAAAGCATGGGAATTATTGCTGAGCGAAAGCCAGGAAAGGATGTTGCTGGTGGTAGAAAAAGGAAAAGAAAAAGCGGTGTTGGATATTTTTGAAAAGTGGGATTTGCCCTGCAGCGAAATTGGCGAAGTAACAGACGATGGCATGCTCCAGTTTTTTATGAATGGCGTTTTAGAAGCTGTGTTGCCTGCAGATGAATTGGTACTTGG
>JAYVVD010000098.1:0-2063 GCA_043787295.1 Ferruginibacter sp.
GGTTTTGAGGTTGGATTTCTGGTTTTATAAATGGCAGCGAATTTTTCTCCGCCTTCCTTCCAGCCATAGGCATCTAAACTAATATCTGCTTTACCTAATGCCTCACCACCTTCGTTGCTGAATGTGCCTGGATAAAAATTGACGGCTCCGGCAATCAGGAGTATCAATATAATAGTATAGCTACATGCTGATATAGTAAAGACTTTAAATTTTGCAAAGCTCATTTCTGAAAGCCCAATAGCTGCTATTGGTAATAAAGAAATATATGCAGGGCCACTCCAGTGTGGTAATGTTGTGCGGAACATTGAAATGAAGAAAATAACGACCAGCAGTGGAATACCCATCAACTTAAAAACCTTAACTGCACTGCTTGTATTTGAAGCATATTTTTTTGAAAAGAAGAAAATGATCAACCCAACTGTGAATGGATTATTTATAACAATCTGCCCAACTATTTCTCTGAGCAGACCCATAAAATGAAAGCCACTTTTTTCATTTACTACGACCCTTTCCCCATGAAAGCGAAAAGTGATAAAATCATTCTGGATGTTCCAGATGAGTATGGGAGAAATAATTATTGCGGTAGCAATTGCTGAAATATAAAACCCCTTATTATTGAACCAGGAGCGCCTATAAAACACTGCATATAAAAATACGCCGCCCCACAAAAACACTGCATGTACCTTACTCATAATGCTGAGGCCTGCACACACTCCAAAAAATAACCAAGGCAGTATCTTTTTATCATTTCGAAATATTTGTGTTATAAAATACATACTGGCGGTCCAAAATACCATTTGTGGCGTATCAGGATAAATAAAAAGCCCTGCTGTTATTGATGCATAGAAAGAAATATTGTAAAGGAATACACCTGCAAAACCCGCCCTGGCTGTACTAACGGCGGTAATGGTTTTGTAAATAAAAAAGGATGAAAGTGCACAGGCTACCCAACTCCCTAGTCGTATAAAAAAAAGATGATCCTGTAATGCCAGGTTTGCTGTAAAAAACCTCAGCCATATAGCAACCATTGGTGGATGGTCAAAATAATTTATCTGGAGTTGCTGGGCAAAACTGAGGTAATAACTTTCGTCGTTACCCAAATTAAGAAACGAAGATAAAAGTATCCTTAAGAATGTAAATATAACAACCAGCCACACAGACTTTTTAGCTAATAATTTATCAGTGTGTAATGCCGAGATCATATTTAAGAAGTATTAGTTGTAAAGGTAGATGGATAATACAAAGGAAAAGCATGGAATACTTATCTCATGTAATGTAAAGTTTACAAAGACCGTTTCTTTACTTTTGCATCTTTTAAATATTCTATTGAAGAGTATTAGATCCTATTATGTTTAATATTAAGTTTTTAAAATTCGGGGTGGTAGGCATGATAGGCATTGGTATTGATTTTTTTATTACCTGGTTATGTAAAGAAAAAATCGGTATCAATAAATACATATCCAATGCCATTGGTTTTTCGTTTGCAGTGGTAAATAATTTTTTATGGAATCGTTACTGGACTTTCGGAGCAAATAACCAGCCGTTTGCCGAGCAATTTTTAAAGTTTGTATTAATTGCTGTTGTTGGTTTAATCCTTAACAGTTTATTACTATTTCTAATTGTGAGATTTCTGCAAATAAACTTTTATGTAACAAAGTTATTGGTTATTGGGCTGGTGTTCTTTTGGAACTTTTTTATGAATTACCTTTTTACATTTAATTAAGGGTTGTTAAAATATTATTAAACCGCAGTAAAAACTATCGAATTTCTTCCAAACAGCAAGCATTAATTCTCCCATTTCCCCTCTGTATTTTAAAAACTAATAATTTTTTGTTGATAATCAGATAGTTGTGAATGTACAATATAAAAAAGCTTTGTAAATTGTTGTTTTAAAACTATTTTATACACTATTTTTGCACCTCATTAAAATAAACTGCGGGGATAGCTGCAGCCTCACTTAAATAAAAAAACAATGAGCAAATTACATTTCACTACAAAACATGCTAACGAGGCTACCGTTACACACAACTGGTACGTTGTGGATGGTACTAATCAAACCGTGG